>JAWXVD010000022.1:0-35104 GCA_044425705.1 Eubacteriales bacterium
TGCATCACTGCTAAGCAGCTCTGCTTTTTCTGAAAAATTTCAGGGTTCGTTGTTTATTGTTCAATTATCAATGTTCTGTTTTTGCTGTACTCGCTTCAGCGGGTCAGCTATAATAGAATATCATGTGTAGTTATCTTTGTCAACAACTTTTTTCATTTTCTTTATTTTCTTTATTTTTCAACCTATTACTAATAGTGTGTAAAACAGAAAATAAAAAGCGGAGAAAGAGGGATTTGAACCCTCGCGCCGGTTCCCCGACCTACACCCTTAGCAGGGGCGCCTCTTCAGCCTCTTGAGTATTTCTCCTGAATTATTATTAACTAATATTCTATTTAGCACTCGTGAGTGCAAAGACAATATTACTATATACACATCTTAATGTCAACAGTTTTTTCAGTAAATTTCAAGATTTATTTCACTCGCATTTTTTTTATATTTTCTACCACTATATATAGTAAAAACTCACCACTATATACATATTATAATGATGAGTTCCATATTTTCTTTTCTATTATATAGAAATACTACTTGGTATTATATTGATCTAATACTTTTTGAATTTCATTTCTTACATATATTGCAATCTCAGTTGTTTTCATAGATTCGTATACTTCATATGTAAGCGGTGGTAAATAATGCACTTCAACAATTACTTCTTTTAATGATTTTGAATCAAATGGCATAAATGAATTTATCAGAGCCACTGGTACTATAGGACATCGGGCCTTTGTAGCTGCTTTAAAACTACCACCTTTAAATTCTAAAGTATTATTCCCATTTTTTGATCTAGTTCCTTCTGCAAAAATTGTGTAATTTCTACCTTTCTTCACTTCTTTTGTAATATTAATTATCACTTCCATAGATTGTCTAATATTTTCTCTATCTATAGAAAACCCTTTTGTACATTGTAATACTTGTTTTAAAAACAGCACATTTTCTACTTCTTTTTTTGCAACCATAGAAGTAGGTAGTGGAGATGTTCCTACAATTGCCAACATATCATACATTCCTTGGTGATTCGGAAATAACATATACCCATTTTCTTTTGGTATATTTTCTACTCCAACTGCTCTTAGTTTTACATTTCCACCCTTGTTTGCATGTTCTACTATATTTTTAAGTACTAAATCATGTTCTTCATCCGTATATTTCTCTACATGATTAGCATGATAAAATAATCTCCATATCATTCCTGGTAAATATATTAAATTTCTTAATAACATCATCAAAATTCTTCTCATTTTTTTCTCCCCTTATAACTTTACTGTGTGTATATATTTCTTATCATTTTGACTTTAATAAATCTCAAACCTTTTTAATTCTTCTACTGCCTTATCATGAGAAGTAACATGTATTGCATGAATTCCTAACTTTGATGCAGCATCTACATTTTCTTTTGAATCATCTAAAAATACTGTTTCATTTGGTACTATATTATATTTTTTTAACAATATTTCATAAATCTCTTTTTCAGGTTTTACATGATTCACCTCATAAGAGATAAGTTTCCCATCTATATAGTTTAAAAAATCGAATTTATGAATATCATTTTCAAAACTTATTTTATTATAATTTGATAATACGTATACTTTTTTCCCTTGAGCTTTTACGGATTTAACCCACTCTGTTGCAAATGGATAGATTTCTACTAAATTTATTATTCCTTCGAATACTTTATTAATCTCATATTCTAACTCTGGTGCTTCATCTATAAACATCTGTTTATATTCTATTTCAGATTTGTGTCCACGATCTCTTTCTCTCCATAATGGACTTTTGAACATTATATCCCCTAATTGGTCGTTTATATCCTCAGAAAATCCTTTTGATTCTATATGACTTTTCCAGTTAAACCCTGCTAGTACATTACCTATATCAAAAATAACTGTAGTAATCTTATTCATAATTTCCTCTTTTCTAATCCTTCGATACTTATAATATAAGTAATACTTTCTAATTTCTGTTACAAGCACCTTTTTAATAATATAGTAGATATGTTAATTTCTCAAGTAGTATGAGAAATATTTTCATTAATTACTGTATATAAAACTTCAAATCTCTTTTAAATGATAAAGGGCAGAATTCTTATGAATTCCACCCTATTAACTGGTAAGACCTTTTTTAATTCTCGTAGCTATTCTATTAATCTACTGTTTCTACATTTGTTTCACTATTTATTTCTACTGTAGTAACTACTGTTTCACCTTCAACATCTTCATATGGCTCATGTTCAATTGGTTCTCTAACTTTTGCTATAGACGCTACGATTGTATCTTCACTTAGATTAATTACTTTAACACCTGATGTTACACGACCTAGTATAGATATGCTTTCACATGCCATACGTATAATAA
Organism: Eubacteriales bacterium; assembly: GCA_044425705.1. Classification (GTDB taxonomy): domain Bacteria; phylum Bacillota; class Clostridia; order Lachnospirales; family Lachnospiraceae; genus JAWXVD01. The sequence goes on from JAWXVD010000022.1 coordinate 2,355, forward strand.
TGCCACCAGTATTAATAATCATTAATTCATCTTCAGGGTTTACAGCTTTTACTCCAACAAGATTTCCTGTTTTTTCTGTGATTTTATAACATTTAACGCCTTTACCTCCACGATTTTGTGGTGTGAATTCATCCATAAACGTGCGTTTACCCATGCCTTTTTCCGAAACAAATAGTAATGCATCTCCTTGCGTATTCATCTGCATTCCGATTACTTCATCTCTATCACTTAAATTCATTCCTCGAACTCCCATTGAAGTTCTTCCTGTCGACCTTACATCTGTCTCATGGAATCTAATGCATTGACCATATTTTGTCACAATAATAATGTCTTTTTCATTATTTGTAAATTTAACTTCTATTAATTCATCTTCCTCACGTAATGTAATTGCTGCTAATCCTGTTTTTCTTACATTAGCATAATCAGTGATAGGTGTTTTCTTTACAAGGCCTTTTTTCGTTGCCATAAATAAATATTCACCCTCTCTATATTCACTAATTGGAATAATAGCAGTTATTTTTTCTTCAGGTTGTAATTGAAGTAAGTTAATAATTGCAGTTCCTCTTGCAGTACGACTAGCTTCTGGAATTTCATATGCTTTCATTCTGTATACACGCCCAGTATTTGTGAAGAACATTATATAATGATGAGTTGACGTCATAAATAACTCTTCAATATAGTCTTCTTCAATGGTCTGCATACCTTTAATTCCTTTTCCACCACGATTTTGACTCTTGAATGTATCAGTTGTCATACGTTTTATATAACCTAATTTAGTCATTGTTATTACGATATTTTCTTTTGGAATCAAGTCTTCCATTGAAATATCAAATTCATCAAATCCTATATTTGTTCTTCTCTCGTCGCCAAATTTATCTGAAATAATTAATATTTCTTCTCTAATTACCCCAAGTAATAAGCATCTATCTGCTAGAATTGCTTTTAATTCATTAATTTTAGCCATTAATTCATTGTATTCTTTTTCTAGCTTTTCTCTCTCTAAACCTGTTAACGCACGTAATCTCATATCTACAATTGCTTGTGCTTGAACCTCTGATAAATCAAATGCTTTAATTAATTCAGCTTTTGCAATTGCAACATTACTAGATGCTCTAATAATTCTAATTACTTCATCTATATTATCTAATGCGATTAATAATCCTTGTAATATATGAGCTCTCTCTTCTGCTTTATTTAATTCAAATTTAGTTCTTCTTGTAACAACTTCTTCTTGGTGCAACAAGTAATGAGATAACATCTCTAGTATATTCATTACACGTGGTTCATTATTAACGAGTGCTAGCATAATTACGCCAAATGTATCTTGTAATTGTGTATGTTTGTATAATTGATTTAGTATTACATTTGCATTAACATCTCTACGAAGTTCAATACAAATTCTCATACCTTCTCTATTAGATTGATCACTTAAATCTGTTATTCCATCTATCTTTTTATCACGTACTAACTCCGCAATTTTTTCAATCAGACGTGCTTTATTAACCATATACGGCAATTCTGAAACTACAATACGGCTCTTTCCATTCGCCATTGGCTCTATATCTGTTACAGCGCGAACACGTACCTTACCTCTACCTGTTCTATAAGCTTCTTCTATTCCTCTTGTACCTAATATCGTAGCACCTGTTGGAAAGTCTGGACCTTTTACTACCTCTAAGATATCCTCTACCGATGTTTTTGCTAATGTTTCATCATTTTCTCTCGCTATTTCATCATCAATAATCTTAACAACAGCTCCTATTATCTCACGTAAATTATGTGGTGGAATATTGGTAGCCATTCCTACTGCAATACCTGTAGTTCCGTTTACTAATAAATTTGGATATCTTGATGGTAATACAGTTGGTTCTTTTTCTGTCTCATCAAAGTTAGGAGCAAAGTCTACTGTATCTTTATTAATATCTGCTGTTAATTCCATAGATATTTTACTCATACGTGCTTCTGTGTAACGCATCGCAGCAGCTCCGTCTCCATCTACAGATCCAAAGTTACCATGTCCATCTACCAATGGGTATCTTGTTGACCATTCTTGAGCCATATTAACCATAGCTCCGTAAATTGAACTATCCCCGTGAGGATGATATTTACCCATTGTATCCCCAACGATACGAGCACATTTTCTATGTGGTTTATCTGGTCCATTATTTAGTTCAATCATAGAATATAAAATTCTACGTTGTACTGGTTTTAATCCATCCCTAACATCTGGTAGTGCCCTAGACGCAATAACACTCATCGCGTAATCAATATAAGAATTCTCCATAGTTTTCTTAAGATCTACTTCATGCACTTTATCAAAAATATTGTCTTCCACTATTATAATTCCTCCACTTTCTTACACATCAAGGTTCTTAACGTATTTAGCATTTTCTTCTATAAATTCTCTACGAGGTTCTACTTTATCACCCATTAATGTAGTAAATGTTAAATCTAATTCTGAAGATGATTCTTCATCCATAGTTACGCGAAGTAGCACTCTATGTTCTGGATCCATAGTTGTATCCCATAATTGATCAGCATCCATCTCTCCAAGACCTTTATAACGCTGAATTTTATTATTTCCATCTCTTCCTATATCTGAAAGAATTTTATCTAATTCCGCATCTGTATATGCATACCATTCTTTTTTGCTTTTTTCTACTTTGTAAAGAGGTGGTTGAGCTAAATATACATGACCTGCTTTTATTAGTTCAGGCATAAAACGATATAAAAATGTCAATAATAACGTACTAATATGAGAACCGTCTACATCGGCATCAGTCATAATAATAATTTTATGATATCTCAATTTACTAATATCAAAATCATCATGTATTCCTGTTCCAAATGCTGTAATCAATGCTTTAATTTCATTATTTGCATATATTTTATCTAATCTTGCTTTTTCTACATTTAGAATCTTACCACGAAGTGGAAGAATAGCTTGTGTTGCTCTGCTCCTAGCTGTTTTAGCTGAACCACCAGCAGAGTCCCCTTCTACTATGTAGATTTCACAATTAACTGGATCTTTATCTGAACAATCTGCTAATTTCCCAGGTAATGCCATTCCTTCTAATGCTGATTTTCTTCTTGTTAAATCTCTTGCTTTTCTTGCAGCTTCTCTTGCTCTTTGAGCCATAACTGACTTTTCAATAGTCATACGTGCTACTGACGGATTTTGTTCTAGAAATATTTGTAATTGATTACTAACAACATTATCTACTGCTCCACGTGCTTCACTATTTCCTAATTTTTGTTTTGTTTGACCTTCAAATTGTGGATCAGCAATTTTTACACTTATAATAGCTGTTAATCCCTCTCTAATATCTTCACCTGAAAGATTAGGTTCATTTTCTTTTAGTATTTTATTTTTTCTTGCATAATCATTAAATGTCTTAGTAAGTGCATTTCTAAATCCAACAATATGTGTTCCACCTTCTGGTGTTGTGATGTTATTAACAAAACCATAAGTATTATCACTATATGAATCATTGTGTTGCATCGCTACTTCAACATACACATCATTTACTGTTCCTTCACAATAAATGATACTATCATAAATAGCTGTTTTACTTCTATTAAGATAAGTAACAAATTCTTTTATTCCACCTTCATAATGAAATTCTTTTATAATTTCCTCGTCTTCCCTCTTATCTCTAAGAACGATTCTAAGGTTTCTTGTAAGGAATGCCATCTCTCTAAATCTCTGTTTTAAAGTTGTATAATCAAAAATTGTTTCTTCAAAAATCGTATCATCAGGTAAGAAAGTAACTTTTGTACCTGTTAGTTCTGGATCACATGTACCAACTTCTTTAAGAGAATAAATTACCTTTCCTCTTTCATAACGTTGTTTATATACTTTACCTTCTGATCTAATCTCTACTTCTAACCAAATAGAAAGAGCATTAACTACTGAAGCACCTACTCCATGAAGACCACCTGATACTTTGTATCCTCCACCGCCAAATTTACCACCTGCGTGTAATACTGTAAATACAACTTCTACTGCTGGTAATCCAGCCTTAGTATTAATTCCTACTGGAATACCTCTTCCATTATCAATAACAGTAATAGAATTATCTTCATTAATTGAAATATCAATTGTATCACAATAACCTGCCAAAGCTTCATCTACTGAATTATCTACAATTTCATAAACCAAGTGATGTAAACCTCTACTTGATGTACTTCCTATATACATACCTGGTCTTTTTCTAACTGCTTCTAATCCTTCTAATATCTGGATTTGATCTGCACCGTAATCTGCACTCATATTAATCCTCCTTAACTTCTTTTACAATATTTCCATTTTTTACATAAAACACTTTATCTATATTAAATCTATTTCTAACAAATTCATCCACTCCTGTGCAAGTAATAAGAGTTTGAATATCATGGATATTCTCTAATAAATATGTTTGCCTATTTTTATCAAGTTCAGACAATACATCATCTAATAATAAAACAGGTGTATCATTTATAATTGATTTTACTAATTCTATTTCTGCCATTTTAAGAGATAACGCTGCAGTACGTTGTTGTCCCTGCGAACCATATTTTCTGATATCTATATTATTAATTAAAAAAGCAATATCGTCTCTATGTGGACCTATAGTTGTACTTCTCATTTTTATATCACGAGTTCTATATTTTTGAATACATTCATCCAATGTTAAATTACCAGTACATTTTTCATATACTAATTCTATATGTTCTTTGTTACCTGTTAATTTAGAATGAATTGTCGATATTATTTCATTTATTTGTTTTATAAATATAGCTCTTCTTTCAATAATTTTATTTCCGTATTGAATTAATTGCATATCCCATATTTCTAGAGTATTTAGTAATTCTACTCTATCATAAGCATCTTTTAACAATCTATTTCTTTGATTAACTACTCTGTTGTAATTTGCTAAATTACTTAAATAAATTTTATCTAATTGTGATAACTCTAAGTCTATAAATCTTCTTCTTTCAGAAGGACCATTTTTTATAATATTTAAATCTTCTGGAGAAAAGAAAACAATATTAATAATTCCGAATAATTCACTTGCTTTTTTTATTGGTATTTTATTTATGGCAATACCTTTCGGACTATTTTTCTTTAAATGCATATCAACACAATAATCTATATTTTTTTTATTTATAACTAATTCTATATGAGATTCTTCTTTTTCAAATTTTATTAATTCTCTATCTTTTGAGCTTCTATGAGATTTAGAAGTAGCTGATAAATAAATTGCTTCTAAAATATTTGTTTTACCTTGTGCATTATCACCATAAAATATATTTGTTTTTTCATCTAATTCTATATTTAATAAATCATAGTTTCGAAAATTCTTAATTTTCAAAGATTTAAGCTTCAATTTTTAATTCTTCTCCTTCAAATGTAACGATTTCTCCACCATATAATTTTTTTCCTCGTTGCATTTCTACTACACCATTTACTTTTACTAATCCATCTTGAATTACAAGTTTAGCAATAACTCCTGAATCTACAAATCCTGCTGCTTTAATAGCTTGTCCTAATTTGATAAATTCTTCATCTTTTTTTATATTTAAAACTTCCATTTATTCTCCTTACTAAGCTGTAACATTAAAATTGACTGGTAAAACAAGATATGTATAAGTATCTTTTTCATCTTTTATAAAACAAGGTGCTTTAGCGTTCATATAATACATCGTTATTTCTTCATCTTCTATAACTCTAAGTGCATCTATTAAAAACTTTGGATTAAAACCTATCATTAAATCTTTACCTTCTTTGTTTATAATTATTTCTTCATCCATGCTACCTATTTGAGATACTATTTTTAATTCCATATAATCATCATGTATATTTATAATAATAGGTTTTTTATCTCCTTCTTTTACAAGAAGTGTCGCTCTATCTATACAATTTAATAATTCTTTTTTATTTATTTTTACTTTTGTATTGTAATCATGCGACATCATTTGTTTTACATTAAAGTATTCACCTTCAATAAGACGTGACACAACCATAGTATTTTCAAATTCAAATACTATATGGTTAAATGTTAAATACATTTTAACTTCTTTATCTATCTCTCCTGTAAGTATTTTACTTACTTCTTGTAATGTTTTTCCTGGTACTATTACTTTCTTATCATCATAATATTCTTTTAGTTCTATTTGACGAAGAGAAATTCTATGACCATCTAAAGAAACTACTTTTAAATTATTTTCTTTTACTTCAAATAATTCTCCAGTCATTAATTTGTTACTTTCATTATCTGCAATTGAAAAGATAGTTTGTCTTATTATTTCTTTTAATGAAAATTCAGAAAGTGTAATATATTCTTCTTTTTCTATATCAGGTAATTTGGAAAAATCTTCTCCAGATTTTGAACTAATATTGAACTTAGCTTTTTCACAAGTAATAGTAGTTTGATAATCAGGTGTAGTTTCTATTACAATTTCATTGTCAGGTAACTTACGAACTATTTCAGCAAATAACTTTGCATCAATAGCAACAATACCTTTTTCTATTATTTCTCCTTCAATGATAGTTTCTATTCCTAATTCCATATCGTTAGCTGTAAGTTTAATCATTCCATTCGAACAATCAACTAGAATACATTCAAGTATAGACATAGTTGTTTTGGAAGGTACAGCTTTCGTAACTATTCCAACTCCTTTCACTAAGTTAGATTTTGTACATATAATTTTCATATGGGTAAAACTCCTTTCGCCATTGCAAATAGATAAATATATAAATAATAATTAGTATTAGTAGTATTAGGGGCTGGGGATATGTGGATAACCCCTTTAACCCCTTTAGTTAAGCGACTTTTTGATACTTAAAAGTCTGTTAAAATAATATGGATGATATAAGGATAGTGTTGGGATAAATAAAGTAGATATATAGGTCTATTTTATTTAAATAAGTGTATCAACACTATTTTTATTAGTTATAAACATGCTTGTCCACATAAATAAAATTTACTTTATGCAGGATTAATCTTTTTAATAATTATATCAACAGTATTTTTTAATTTTTCATCTGATTCAATAGATTCTTTTATTTTATTGTATCCATGATTAATAGTTGAATGGTCTTTACCACCTAGTAGTATTCCAATAGTCTTTAATGGAGATTCAGTCATAGTTCTTGAAAGATACATAACAATTTGTCTTGGAACAGCTATTTCTGCATTTCTCTTTGAGCTGCATAAGTCTTCTGTAGTAATATTATAATGTTCCGATACTATATCTAAAATTAATTCAATTGTTATCTTTCTTTTTTCATTAGGTGATATAAGATCTTTTAATGCTTTCGAAGCTAATTCTATATTTATTTCTTTTTTTTCAAGTCTTGACATAGCTACTAATTTATTAAGTGATCCTTCTAATTCTCTAATATTAGATTTAACATTTTTTGCAATGTAATCCATTACATCATCTGGAATATTGAAAATATGTAAATTATCTAATTCTTCTTTTTTTCGAAGAATAGCCATTCTGGTCTCATACTCAGGTGCAGAAATATCAGCTATAAGTCCCCATTCAAATCTAGTTCTTAGGCGAGCTTCTAAAGTTTCTATATCTTTAGGAGGTCTATCACTTGAAATGATAATTTGTTTTCCAGATACGTGTAAATGATTAAACGTATGGAAAAATTCTTCTTGTGTGCTTTCTTTACCTATTATAAATTGAACATCATCAATCAATAGAACATCTATATTTCTATATTTTTCTCTGAATAGTTGCATAGAAGATTCATTGCCTTTTTTTCCACTTTTTAAGGAATCAATAAGTTCATTCGTAAATGTTTCACTTGTTACATACAATACTTTCTTTGTAGAATCTGTTTCTAATATATGTCTGGCAATTGAATGCATTAAGTGAGTTTTACCTAGTCCTACACCTCCATATAAAAATAAAGGATTATAGATATCACCAGGCGATTCTGATACTGCTACAGATGCTGCATGCGCAAATGAATTATTTCCACCTACAACAAATGTATCGAATGTATATTTTGGATTTAGATTTGCATTTTCTACTAATGATTTGATTTTATTCATTTTTCCAGTATCACTAAAAGACATCTGTGTGGGCAGTTCTTCTGTCTCACTAATAAATATAACATCATATTCTTTACCAGTTACTTCTGCGATACATACTTTAAGAGGGAGTAAATATTTTGATTTTATAATATCTACACTTCCTTTTAAATCGACAAAAATATATACAGTATCATCTATTACATCAGATACTGTAAGTGGTAAAATCCATGTTTTCATACAGATATCAGATATACTGTACTCTTCTTTAAGTTTTATAATAATTTCGTTCCAATGCATTTTCACCACGTTCATATTTATTGCTCCTATTTCTTAATATAATTATACATATAGTATTTTACATCAAATTACACATATTATCAATGTGAATTATTTTGTGGATAACTCAAAATTATAAATCAACACATTTATATAAGGAAATATCATGCATAGGGGGGATAAGTTTGAATAAATATTTATTTATAACAAGGTTATCCACATTAATTACCACAGTTACCAACATATATTTATAGTATTTAAAATAAAAAACTACGAAATTACTTGGAATTACTTGACTTTACAGTGTGTTTGTGATTATAATACTGAGTAATGTCTATAAAAATAAATTACTTATATATATATATAGGTTGCAGTTTTAAGGAGGTGGATTTCAATGAAAATGACATTCCAACCAAAAAAGAGATCAAGATCTAAAGTTCATGGTTTTAGAGCAAGAATGAGCACTGTAGGTGGAAGAAAAGTTTTAGCATCTAGAAGAGCAAAAGGAAGAAAAAAATTATCAGCTTAGGCCGCAGAAATGTGGTCTTTCTTTCTTATTAAGAGGTATTATATGAAATATAGTGATTCATTAAAGAAAAACAGTGATTTTCAAAAAGTTTATAAAAAGGGAAAATCATATGCGAATAAGTATTTAATTGCATATGTGATAAAAAATGAAACTGAAACAAATAGATTAGGGATTTCAGTTAGTAAAAAGGTAGGCAATAGCATAGTAAGACATAGAGTTACAAGGTTAATAAGAGAAAGCTACAGACTACAAGAAGAACATTTTCATCGTGGGTATGATATAGTTGTAATAGCTAGAGTAGGCGCAAAGAGTAGAAGTTATCATGAGGTAGAGAGCGCATTACTCCACGTTGGAAAGCTTCATAATATTATAGATTAACAAAATGGAGATGCAAAAGTGAAAAGAGTACTAATAGGAATGATAAAGTTTTATAGAAAATATTTATCAGGTTTAAAGGTTAATAGTACATGTATTTTTATTCCAACTTGTTCTCAGTATGGAATAGAAGCAATAGAAAAACATGGCGCCATAAAAGGTTCCTTACTTACAATATGGCGTATTTTGCGATGCAATCCATTTTCAAAAGGCGGTTATGATCCCGTACCATAGGAGGAAAATTTATGACAGGTATTCTTTTAACAAAATCAACTACATTTATTATCGGACCAGTTGCTTCTTTATTAGGTGTATTGATGAATGCTATTTTTAATTTTTTGGATATAGTATTTGGCATTCAAAACATTAGTATTTCAATTATAGTTTTTACAATTGTTATTTATACATTAATGATTCCATTAAACTATAACCAACAAAAATTCCAAAGATTATCTTCGGTTATGCAACCTGAGATAAAAAAAATTCAAGACAAATACAAAAATAAAAAAGATCAAGTTTCTATGCAAAAAATGCAAGAAGAAACAAAATTAGTTTATGAAAAATATGGTACTAGTGCTACAGGCGGATGTATGCAATTACTTATACAAATGCCTATATTATTTGGACTTTATAAGGTAATTCAAAATATTCCAGCTTATGTGGAGTCGGTTAAAGAAAATTATTTGCCATTAGCTAATGAAATATTAAATACTGATGGTTGCCAAAGTGCTTTAGAAGTTGTAGGTTCTGAATCACCTATTTATATAAGTCCAGACAATTATGATTATACACAAGTAAATACAATTGTTGATGTATTATATAAATTCCAAGATGATACTTGGGCTTGGTTAGCTAGTACATTTCCAGATTTAGACACTTTAGTTGTTACAACGCAAGAAGGTATAGAACATTTAAATTCATTTTTAGGAATTAGTATTACTAATTCACCAATGACAACAATAACACAAAATTATCAAACTGATATTTTGATGGCAGTAGTAGCGATATTAATACCTGTTTTAGCTGGTTTATCACAATATTTAAGTATCAAATTAGCACAAACAGGACAAGAAATAGATCCGGAAAACCCAATGGCATCTTCTATGAAAACTATGAATACTACAATGCCATTATTGTCTGTATTTATGTGTTTCACTTTACCAGCAGGTCTTGGTATTTATTGGATTGCTAGTGCGATAGTTAGAACAGTTCAACAAATTGTAATTAAAAAATATTTAGCAAGACAATCTCTTGATGATTTAATTGAAAAGAATAGAGCTAAGGCAGCTGCAAAAAGAGAGAAAAAAGGTACTTCAGCTAGTAAAATAAATGAAATGGCACAAAAAAATGCTAAAAGAGTAGAAGAATTACAAGCAGCACAAATTTCAGCAAAAGATAAAGAAACATTACTACAAGAAGCAAAAGATAAAAGATTAAATGCAAAACCTGGTAGTTTATCTGCTAAGGCAAACATGGTAAAAGATTTTAACGAGAGTAACAGACAATAATCTTTAAAGTGAGGGATTTTAGATGAATACAATTACAGTTACAGCTAAATCAATTGAAGAGGCAATTACTAAAGCAACTATTCAATTAGGTATTACCAGTAGTGAGTTAGGTTATGATGTTATTGAAAAGGGAAGCGCAGGATTCCTTGGAATTGGTACTAAAAACAGTGTAATCAGAGCATATAGAAAAGCAGATTTACCTGTAGAAGAAAAAATAATAGAAAAGCCCGTAGTAAAAGAGGAAGCTAAGATAATTAAAAAAGAAGTAAAAGTGGTGGAAGAAAAAGCTTCTGTTGTTAAAAAGCAACCTAAAAAACCAGTGAAAAAAGAAATAAAAACTACTAATGAAAATGTAGAAGCTAATAAATCTGTTGAAGAATCAAAACCAGCTAAAAAAGAAATAGTGAAGGAGCCTAAAACAGTAGCAAAAATCGAAAAAGAAACTATTTTAGCAACAAAGAAATTTATTGAAGATGTTCTAAAAAGTATGGATATCGAAGCTACAGTTATTGCTGAAGTTGATGAAGAAGGTGCTTTATCGGTTAATATTGATGGAAAAAATATGGGAGTGTTAATAGGTAAACGAGGACAAACATTAGATTCCCTTCAATATTTAGCTAATAGAGTTGCTAATAAAGAACAAGATGGATATATTCGAGTAAAACTGGACACTGAAAATTATCGTGAAAGAAGAAAGAAAACGCTTGAAAACCTTGCGAAAAATATAGCTTATAAGGTTAAAAGAACAAGAAAGCCTGTTTCACTTGAGCCAATGAACCCATATGAAAGACGAATTATTCATTCAGCATTACAAGATGATAGTAGAGTTTCTACACATAGTGAAGGTGATGAACCTTATCGTAAAGTTGTAGTTACGTTAGCTAGAAAGTAAAAAGTAATTTTATTTAAAAGAATATTTAAGAAGATCACATTTCACTACTTGATAGTAATGTGGTCTTTTTTTATTAAGCAAAACATGCTATTATTAAGTATTGTATATATAATGGATACCTAGAAAGATATGGAGGTAAATATGTTTATCAAGGAAACAATAGCTGCAATAGCGACACCAATGAGTAGTTCTGGTATTGGTATTATTAGAATTAGTGGAGAAAATGCTTTAGATATAGTTGATAAGATATATTTAAGTAAAAATAGAAATAAAATAATTTCACAACAGAAATCACATACTATCCATTATGGATTTATTGTAGATAATGAAGAAGTGATTGATGAAGTTTTAGTTTCTATTATGAGAGGTCCTAATAGTTATACAGGTGAGGATACGATAGAAGTTAATTGTCATGGCGGAATTTTTGTGATGCAAAAGGTTTTACAATTAATTACTAAATGTGGTGCTAGACCAGCTGAACCAGGTGAATTTACTAAAAGAGCATTTCTTAATGGTAAAATGGATTTGTCACAAGCGGAAGCAGTAATGGATGTAATTGATTCTAAAAATAATTATGCCTTACAAAGTTCTATGAGCCAACTAAAAGGGAATGTACAGAGTAAAATCAATGAAGTTCGTGAGACTATTATATATCACACGGCATTTATAGAAACAGCACTTGATGACCCTGAACATATTTCGATTGATGGATATAGTGATGAATTAAAAGTAGTGACATTAGAGATGGTAAGTAAACTTAAAAGGTTACTTGATACGGCTGATGATGGAAGAATTATTAAAGAAGGAATACAAACAGTTATTGTAGGAAAACCAAATGCAGGAAAGTCTTCATTGCTTAATATTTTAGTGGGGGTTGATAGAGCAATTGTTACTGATATAGCAGGAACAACAAGAGATATATTAGAAGAATCTATTAATTTAAATGGAATAACTTTAAATATAGTTGATACTGCAGGAATTCGAGATACTGCAGATATTGTAGAAAAAATGGGAGTTGACAGGGCTAAGCAATACGCAAACAAAGCCGATTTACTTATGTTTGTAGTAGATTCATCGCGAGAGTTGGATGAAAACGATAAGCAGATATTTGATATAATCGAGGATAAGAAAGCAGTGATACTGTTAAATAAAACTGATTTAGAGCAAGTGATATCTATTGACAATTTAGAACAACTAGGAGTTCCTAAACATGTTCCTGTTATTCCAATTTCAGCTAAAAATAATATAGGAATCAAAGATTTAGAAAATAAAGTGAAAGAAATGTTTTTTCATGGAGAACTTGATTTCAATGATGAAATCTATATTACAAATATGAGACATAAAGTAGCACTTCAATCAGCTTATGATAGTTTAAATAAAGTATTAGAAAGTATTGAATTAGGGTTACCAGAAGATTTCTATTCCATAGATTTACTTGATGCATATGAAGCACTTGGAACAATTATTGGTGAGACGATAGGAGAAGATTTAGTAAATGAAATATTCAGCAAATTCTGTATGGGAAAATAATGATAAATACGATGTAGTGATAATAGGAGCTGGGCATGCGGGTTGTGAAGCTGCGTTAGCAACGGCAAGGTTAGGATTGAAAACAATTGTTTTCACAGTTAATATTGAAAGTATTGCACTTATGCCATGTAACCCTAATATAGGAGGCACTTCTAAAGGCCACTTAGTTCGTGAATTAGATGCTTTAGGAGGCGAGATGGGTAAAGTTATTGATCGTACATTTATTCAGTCTAAGATGCTTAATAAGTCAAAAGGACCAGCTGTTCACTCTTTAAGGGCTCAAGCGGATAAAAACTCCTATAGCAATACAATGAGACAAATACTTGAAGGAGAACCTAATATTGAAATCCAGCAAGGCGAAGTTGCAGATATTATAGTAGAAAATCAAATTATTACTGGTGTTGTAACGTCATCAGGAGCAACCTATAAATGTAAAGCTGTCGTAATTTGCGCAGGGACATACTTAAAAGCAAGATGTATATATGGTGAAATAAGCGCGAATACAGGTCCAAATGGTTTGCAAGCTGCAAACTATCTTACCAGTAGTCTAAAAGATCTAGGGATTGTTTTACGTAGATTCAAGACGGGGACACCTGCACGTATTGATAGACGATCGGTTGACTTTAGCAAGATGGAAGAACAATTTGGTGATGAACGAGTAGTTCCTTTTTCATTTACTACGAATGAAGAAGATGTACAAATCGATCAAGTTTCTTGCTGGTTAACATACACAAATCCTAAAACACATGAAATTATTAGAAATAATCTAGATAGATCACCTTTATATTCTGGGAAAATAGAAGGAACAGGACCAAGATATTGTCCGTCCATAGAGGACAAAGTGGTTAAATTTTCCGACAAGGACAGACACCAAGTTTTTATTGAGCCAGAAGGATTAACTACATTTGAAATGTATATTGGGGGAATGTCTAGCTCTTTGCCAGAAGACGTACAGTATGCAATGTACAGAACAGTTCCAGGGTTGGAAAATGTACGAATTGTTCGAAATGCATATGCAATTGAATATGATTGCATAGATGCCAGACAATTAAATGCAACTTTGGAATTTAAAAATATTTCAGGGTTGTATAGTTGCGGTCAATTTAATGGAAGTTCTGGATATGAAGAAGCTGCAGCACAAGGGTTAGTAGCAGGAATTAATGCAGCGCTGAAAATAATTGGGAAAGAACAGATTATTATTGATAGATCTGAAGGATATATTGGTGTGCTTATTGATGATTTGGTAACAAAAGAAAGTAAGGAGCCATATCGAATGATGACATCACGTGCAGAATATCGATTATTATTGCGTCAAGATAATGCTGATCAAAGATTAACTAAATTAGGATATCAAGTTGGATTAATAAATCAAGAAAGATATGAAAAACTTCTAGATAAAGAAAAGATGATAGAAGAAGAAGTTAGTCGTATGTTAAAAACTTCCGTTGGAGCGAATGCAGTCATAAACACATTTTTAGATAAATGCGGAAGTACGAAATTGACTTCAGGTTCTACTTTAGCAGAATTAATACGAAGACCAGAATTAAATTATGAAGTAGTATCTGAGATTGATAAGGATAGGACGTTGTTGCCGAATGATGTTATAGAACAAGTTAATATTAATATCAAATATGACGGTTATATAACTAGACAAAAGAAACAAGTTGAACAATTTAAAAAACTCGAAACAAAAAGAATTCCTGAAAATATAGATTATAATTTAATTAATAGTTTGCGAATTGAAGCTACACAAAAATTAAATGAATATAGACCAATATCTATTGGACAAGCATCAAGAATATCAGGAGTATCACCAGCAGATATTTCAGTATTGCTAGTATATATTGAACAATTTGGACGTAATAACAATGAGGAAAAGAGATAGATGAAAAGATACGAAGAATATTTAAATAAAATTGGTGTTGTTTTAAGTGATTCACAGATTGAACAGTTTAACAAATTTTATGAAATGTTAATTGAAAAAAATAAAGTAATGAATTTAACGGGAATAACAGAATATGATGAAGTTGTTGAAAAACATTTTATAGATAGCTTGGCTATAGGCGCATTTGACAAAATTGAAGGTAAAATAATTGATATTGGGACAGGTGCAGGATTTCCAGGAATTCCATTGAAGATAGCATTCCCTGAAATCGAGATTGTTTTGTTAGATTCTTTGAACAAGAGAATTAAATTTTTAGATGAAGTAATAGACGAGTTAGGACTTGAAAAAATAGAAACGATACATGGTAGAGCAGAAGATTATGCTCAGCAATTAAAATATCGTGAAGAATTTGATTTTTGTGTATCGCGAGCCGTAGCGAATTTATCTACACTTTCGGAGTATTGCCTACCCTTTGTCAAAATTAATGGTAAGTTTATATCGTATAAATCTGGTGAAATAAATGATGAACTGGTTGCTTCTAGAAGAGCAATTGAATTATTAGGTGGAAATATTATTGAAGTTAATAAATTTGAATTGCCTAATAGCACAGGAAGCAGATCGGCTGTAGTTATAAATAAAATTAAGAAAACTGAAAAGAAATATCCTAGAAAAGCAGGTTTACCTGCAAAAGAACCAATATAATGTTTCACGTGAAACATTATAGAAAAGAGAGAGGAAACGATGAGCGTGTTTTCTCTCTCTTTTTGTAATGTACTTGTTATTGTATTAAGATATAGGCGTTTAAACATCTAGCAAATAACGGATTTGTTCTACAACTGTTTCTGGTGATTCAAGTTGAGGATATTTGTTAGTATTATAAGAAGTGATAATTTCAATTGCAGGAAGCGTTTTTTTGTATTGTTCTGCGCTTGTTAAATAATTAGGTGTTGAATCACTTGCGATAATAAAAATACTATTGTTTACGGTTTTTAGAGAGTGAAGGATATTAGTATTTACATAATTCCCTTTTATGCTTGCATATAAAAATTTCGAAGCAAAACCGCCTAAATGTGCAGCCTCATGAAAATGTTTAATTTCGGAAGCTGTAATTAAATCTGGATTGTGATAAAAATTTCTTGTGATATTATTGATATAACTTTTCTTTTTGTTTCTCATATTGTAGATAAATGTTCCTATTATAGGCGTTTTTATAATAAGTTTAGAAAGTTTTGTTCTAGTGGTAGGGACTTTTGAAGTCTGACTTAAATCTCTTGGGTTAATACATATTAATCTGTTTATTATATTTTTGTCGTAAGTAGCACTCGTGATAGCAAGAGAAGAAGAGTAGGAACTTGCAACAATATCACACTTTTCCTTGACTACTTCATTGACAAAGTCTGTAATTAGTTGAACAAATAAGAAGTTTGTGTAGGTGATATTTGGTTTATCGGATCTCCCACAGCCAATTAAATCCATTGTATAAACTGTGTTTGTTTTACTTAGAGATTTAATAGTTTTGTGCCATTCATACGCAGAACTATAGTGCTCTAAGTCGTGAATTAATAGTACAGGTGAACCAGAACCTTCAGAAGTATAGTAAATTTTCCCGAACCTCCAGTTATAAAAAGTACCTCTGTTAGTATTTAGGTTGTTATCTAATGTAGAAGTGAGCGTAATTACACGGTTGATTATATGTAATACTAATGTTGTTGTGCCAGCTAATGCTAAAATTGTGGCAAATCTATTTTTGAAATTCATATTATTCCCACCTTTCTCTATATATTATACTATAAATATGGTAAAATATAAAGAATTAGTATTGTTAAATAACACAAAATATGAAGTGATTTACAGGAAAAAGTAAAAGAATATTAGAAATGTTTCACGTGAAACATTAAAGGTAGAATTAAAAAGAAAAGAATGGTATAATGTAAAAATGAGAAGAGGAGGTAATTAGATGGGACGTATAATTTCTATAGCAAATCAGAAAGGTGGAGTTGGAAAAACAACAACTGCTATAAATCTCGCAGCTTGTTTAGCGGAATGTAATAAAAAAGTACTTGCAGTTGATACTGATCCACAAGGTAATATGACGAGCGGCTTGAGTGTTAATAAAAATGATTTGGAAAATTCAGTCTACGAATTACTTCTGGGAGAAATGGATATTCATAATGCTATAACACGAGAAGTCTATGAAAATCTCGATGTACTTGGTGCTAACGTTAACTTATCAGCAGTAGAAGTAGAATTAGCTGGTCGAGAAGAAGTACATTACATACTGAAAAAAGCACTTGAAGAAGTAAGAGAAGAGTATGATTTTATAATAATTGACTGTCCGCCATCGTTGAATTTACTAACTTTAAATTCAATGGTAGCATCAGATTCAGTTATAGTACCGATTCAATGTGAGTATTTTGCACTGGAAGGATTGAGCCAGTTAATGCATACTATAAACCTAGTACAAGAAAGATTAAATCCAGAATTAAACATAGAAGGTGTTGTGTTTACTATGTATGATGCTAGAACAAATCTTTCGTTGCAAGTAGTTGAAAATGTCAAAGATAACTTAGAACAGAATATTTATAAGACGATAATCCCTCGAAATATAAGATTAGCTGAAGCTCCGAGTCATGGCATGCCAATAAATATGTATGACAATAAATCTGTAGGTGCTGAACAATATAGAGCATTAGCACAAGAAGTAATTGAAAAATAAGGTGAAGTGTGACTACAAATCAGGATTAGTCTAATAACTGATCAGTTGGGAGAATAAAATGGCGGTTAAAAAGAATGGGTTAGGAAAAGGGCTCGATAGTTTGATTCCAAAAAGTACTATAAAAACTAATGCTAAGAATAACGAAGTAGGGGTAAAACTTGAAAAAGAAATTAAAATAGAAAAAGTGGTTGAAACAATTGTTGAAGAAAAGATTGTGTACGGCGAACAAATGATGAAAGTATCTATGGTCGAACCGAATAGGGAGCAGCCAAGAAAACAGTTTGAAGAAGATTCACTTCTTGAATTGGCTGATTCATTAAAACAATACGGAGTTCTTCAACCACTCTTAGTTCAAAAGAAAAATGATTACTATGAGATAATTGCAGGGGAAAGGCGCTGGCGTGCTGCAAAGATTGCAGGATTAAAGGAAGTACCTGTTATAGTAAAAGAGTATACCGAACAAGAAGTTGTAGAAATTGCGTTGATTGAAAATATTCAACGAGAGAACTTAAATCCTATTGAAGAAGCAATGGCGTATAAAAAATTGTTAAATGAATATAATCTTAAACAAGATGAAATAGCAGAGCGTGTATCAAAGAGTAGAACTGCTGTAACAAACACTATGCGTTTACTTAAGTTAAGTGATCAAGTTCAACAAATGATAGTAGATGAGATGATATCAACAGGGCATGCAAGAGCATTATTGGCAATAGAAGACGAAACTTACCAATATCAATTAGCTCAAAAGATCTTTGATGAAAAATTAAGTGTTCGAGAAGTAGAAAAATTAATTAAAGAATTGAAGAAGCCAATAAAAGAGAAAGTAAAAGAAAAGTCTGTTGAAAATAAATTCGTTTATGATGATTTAGAAAATAAAATGAATCAAATATTAGGAACAAAAGTAAATATTAAGCAAAAAAATAATAAAGGTAAAATAGAAATTGAATATTATTCGCCAGAAGAGCTCGAACATATATTCGATTTACTGATGTCTATAAAAGGTTAGGAGAGTACATGGAAAATAGTATATTGTTTGAGTTGGGGTTTGATCCGTTCTACCTGATAATATTTTTGTTTATATTGATAATATTATTATTCGGGCTTTTAGTGAGTTCAAATATGCAATACAAAAGGTTGAAGTTGAGTTACAATACATTTATGAGAGGAAAAGATGCTAAATCATTAGAGGAAAGTATGGCAAAACGTTTCCACGTTTTAGATGATGTAATGTCGATTTGTAAACAAAATAAAGAAGACATTAGAGGATTAAATAAAAGTATTCAAAGAGATTATCAAAAAGTGGGAATTGTTAAATATGATGCATTTCTTGAAATGGGTGGAAACTTAAGTTTTGTGCTGACATTGCTAGATGCAAGAGATAACGGATTTATAATGAATGCTATGCACAGCAGAGAAGGGTGCTACACTTATGTGAAAGAAATAGTGAAAGGTAAGAGTTATATCGAGCTTTCTGCAGAAGAGAGCGAATCGTTAGAAAAAGCAATTTTCCAAGAATCTTATGGTCTAGATATAGAAGTGATTAAATAATAAGCATCAATTAAGGATAGGTTTAAAAGACAACAAAAATGGATAGTAATAAAAAGTGATAATAGATAATAATAGAAGAGTGAGGAAATAAAATGTTAGATATTAAATTTGTAAGAAGCAACCCAGATGTAGTAAGAGAAAATATTAAAAAGAAATTTCAAGATGACAAGCTAGCTTTAGTTGATGAATTGTTGGTGTTAGATCAAACAAACCGCGACATTAAAGGTGAAGTTGAATCATTACGTGCTAATAAGAATAAAATCTCAAAACAAATAGGAGCACTTATGGCTCAAGGAAAAAAAGAAGAAGCAGAAGAGGTAAAAGCCGAAATAGCAAAAGAAGGTTCAAGAATTGATGAACTAAGTGTTCAGGAGAAGGATGTGGAAGAGCGTATCCTTAAAATAATGATGACGATTCCAAATATCATAGATGATTCTGTACCGATTGGTAAAGACGATAGCGAGAATGTGGAGATTCAAAGATATGGTGAAGCATTTATTCCAGAATTTGAGATTCCATATCATACAGAGATTATGGAAAAGTTCGATGGAATTGATATTGAAAGCGCAGGAAAAGTAGCAGGTAACGGATTCTATTACTTAATGGGTGACATTGCACGATTACATTCAGCAGTGATTTCATATGCTAGAGATTTTATGATAGATAGAGGATTTACGTATTGTATTCCACCATACATGATTAGAAGCAACGTAGTTACTGGAGTAATGAGTTTTGCTGAAATGGATGCTATGATGTATAAGATTGAAGGGGAAGATCTTTACCTTATCGGAACAAGTGAGCATTCAATGATTGGTAAATTTATTGATAATATTATACCAGAAGAAAAATTACCACAAACATTAACAAGTTACTCACCATGCTTCCGTAAAGAAAAAGGAGCACATGGTATAGAAGAAAGAGGCGTTTATAGAATACATCAATTTGAAAAACAAGAAATGATAGTTGTTTGTAAACCAGAAGAGAGTATGAAATGGTATGATGTGATGTGGAAAAATACTGTTGATTTATTCCAGTCTTTAGATATATCTGTAAGAACTCTAGAGTGTTGTTCAGGAGACTTGGCAGATCTAAAGGTTAAATCTGTGGACGTAGAAGCATGGTCACCAAGACAACAAAAATATTTTGAAGTAGGAAGTTGTTCGAACTTAGGAGAAGCACAAGCAAGAAGACTTAAAATACGTGTAAATGGTGAAGATGGAAATAAGTATTTTGCACATACATTAAATAATACAGTTGTTGCACCACCACGAATGTTAATTGCATTTTTGGAAAATAACTTACAAGCAGATGGTACAGTAAAAATTCCAGAAGCTTTAAGACCATATATGGGTGGAAAAGAATTCATTGGTAAATAAATTGATATCATAAAATTTTTAGATCATTAAAAAGGAAAAAGAATGCATCAATATTTAAGAGCAATTGGGTTTGGGGATATCCAAACAAAAAGAGTAGAACGAGAATTGTTACAAGAAGTGGAAGAGAACTTTGAATACAATCAAACAATAAGATTAGCAAACGAAGATTATAGAGAATACCGGAAAAAGTTCGGTGAGAATATTGGGATTGTAATGTGTGGAGAAATTAACCAATCTGAAGAGTTTCAGAGAGAATATCACTTTCCATATCTTGAATCAAAGACAGTAAGCTCATATGCTGATATTATTGTGGATAAACGGAAAGATACAGAATCTTATATGGGGATATGTGAGGATGTAAGAATAGGTGTAAATCTAATATTTTATTTACAAAATCCTGTAGAATACATGAAAGAGCTTCAAGATAATACATTATCAAGAAAAGGGAGTTCGGTGTCTCTCGCAGCACTTTCATTATCTGGAACCGTACTTTTTCCGATAAAAAAAACACCAGTAATGGTTCAAGAAAGTAAAGAACAATCAAAGAATCGTCATAAATTACTTATAGCAGCAAGAAAAGGGGATTCATTAGCGGTGGATTCATTGGCGATGGAAGATATAGAGACATATAATAAAATTTCTAAAATGATTTTATGTAACGATGTATTTAGCATTGTTGATACTTATTTTATACCGTATGGAGTTGAGTGTGATGAATACTCAATTATGGGTGAAATCAAAGAATTAAGAAAAGTAGAGAATGAATGCACGGGACAAGAACTATATCATATGGTGTTAGAAATTAATGAAATGTATATAGAACTGTGTGTTCCCAAAGATGGTGTTTTAGGAGAACCAGAGGTGGGAAGGCGATTCAAGTCAGTTGTATGGTTGCAAGGGAAGATTAATTTTCCTCAAAAGTAGTTATAGAAAAAATAGTTATAAGGATGTAAAATGATAAGACGTTTATTAATAACATTTTGTATGATAGGAATTATTTATGTAGGGTATACAAAAATAGATTTATCAATATTATCGAATAAACCTATTGAAATAATTCCATTAGAAATAGTAGAAGAAACAACAGAATCTGATATATTCGATGCATTTTCGGATGAAATACTAGAAGAACGTAGTGAAAGTTTAAACATTGATAATTACTATTATTACCTACTAAATAATCAAGAGAAAAGTTTGTATCAAGACATGGTCGAAGCGTATTTTAATTACAACACTACAATAGATTTAAGTGTGTATTATAGTGATATGGAAAATGATGCTGTACAAAAAGTTCACTGGTACGTGCTGTTGGATTATCCTGAAATATTTTGGGTGGGAACTGAAAATAAAGTGACCTATATAGAGACTGAGGATGGTAAATCGTTAAAAGAACTGAATGTAACGAATTATTATAGCGAAGACGAAATAATAATATATGAAGAAAGTTTAAGCCAAAAATTCACATGGATCAATCAAATTGTGGGTGAGGCAGAAACAGATTATGACAAAGCACTTGCTATCTATGAATACATTATATGGAACTGTACCTATGATGATGTATATGATAACGAATTAGAAGAAGCGGAGAGTGCAACAATAATTGGAGTTCTGCTAAATGGGGAGGCGATATGCTCAGGGTATGCTAAGGCATATAGCTATCTGTTAAACTTATTAGATATTGAAACTATTTCAGTAGTGGGCTATGCAGAAGGTAATGGTCACGAGTGGAACATAATAGTGTTGGATGGTGAGTTTTATCATGTTGATAGTACATGGGGAGATCCGTTGTTAGAAGAATATGATGAGGATTATATTTCGTATGACTATTTCTGCCTGACAAGTGAGTTGATAAACCGCACACATACAGAAATGGAAGATATTATTTATCCGATTTGTACCGCAGAAACTTATAACTATTATACGTACAATGACTTATATTTTGATTACTACAACTATGATTTGTTTTCAGCGAAAGTAGCAGAGTTATTTAATTCGGGAGTTAGCAATATGACTTTTCGTTTTGGATCCAAAGAAGAATATGATATAGCAGTTACAGCGTTGATAGAAGAAGATTTAGGAAAGATAGTATACTCATACACGGATATCCTTGCAAATGAATGCGGTTATCGGTTGAATGAAGAGTTATATTTAATATCATTAGAATTTGTTTTTAAATAATATATATCCCCGAAAGGGGAACAGGTCCTCTTAGTAAAATGGATATTACGAGCCCCTCCTAAGTGGTAGGGATTCGTATCGTTTTTCTTAGAGAATTATAAGGTATTGTAGAATGTTTTATAGTCTATAAAAAGCATGTCCTTGTAGCTCAGTGGAAAGAGCGGTGCCCTCCTAAGGCACGCCAGCGGAGGTTCGACTCCTCTCAGGGACGTTATTAAGTGCAGAAATACCGTAAAATCAATGGTTTTACGGCATTTCTTTTTGGGTAAACAAATGTTAGAAATAAAGATAAAATAATACCCAGTTGCTAATCACTTGCTAAGTGCTAATATTTAGGGGAAGTAGTTATGATATTTCCACCAAAAACTGCTCAATTAACTCATACACATTGGTATAAGGATTCATTTCATTAATATTTGCATATATGGTTTTTCCTTCTGCTTCATATATAGCAGCAAGAGCTTTCGCATTATCGATAGCTTTCTCAATATCCCCGTTTATGATAATTTCTCGGGTTATCCCTTTATGACCTTTTTTATATTTTCTACGTAGATATTCAGATAATTTAGCACGAATTTTTTGCTTCGTTAATTTCACCTCTACATCTTCAAAATGCATTAATAGCCATGTTTCAAATAAGTGATTTGATATAAGTAATTTATAATCACCAGCTTCATTTATTACTGTTTGGATAGTGGGGGGAGCATCACAGTCAAACACTAAATATTTACCATGATTTTTATACTTGCGATTATTATCCTCGCTAGCCAGAAAGTTGTTTGCACAATTTAATACAGATTGTGCATTACCATCCGCTGATTCAAGAATTACCTCAATATCAGTGAATTTATTTTTGTTGATAATTTCGGCAAAGTAATTAAAATAATATTTCTCAGTCTTGCCTTCGCAAAATACAATGATTTTACCTATATTTAATTTTTTTGTTTGAGACAAGCGCTGTGCAGAAAGTACTGTTCTACCCATTAGAATCACCACCTAATATTTCGTCATAATCAAAAATAGGGATAGCACCATATTTTCCTTGTAGGTAGTCTTTATTAAAGGTTGCATCTTCACGTACTTTTAAATCGGATAGAGCATAGAGAGATGATTCACCGCATTTATTTTTATCTACAAATACTATTTCATCACGCCTAAATTGTTCTTTGTTTAATAAGGAAATATCATGGGTTGTAAAAATAAGTTGCGCATTTTTATTTTGACTTGAGCAAAAGATGTCCACGATTAATTTAGTTAGAAGCGGATGTAATCTTGCGGAAATTTCATCCACAATAAATACACCACCGTCTGAAACCACGTCGATAATATTTTGAATATAGGATAAAAAACGAAGAGTTCCAGTGGACTCTTGTTGCAAGTGGAAAGATTTTTCTCCAATAATGTTTCCGTTATTATCATAAATATCATGTACAGTTCTAATTACTTTCTCTTTTTTTGTTTTTCCAGTACGTTCGTTCATGATTGTTTCGGTTTGAACGTCTAAGCGTTTGATACCAACATCGATCATGCGAAGATAATGCTCCACTTTGTTTCGATATGATTTGCTACTCACTAGTTTTTTTGATAGTCCGATAACACCGGCAAGTCCTTTTACCGTTGATTCAAATAGTATTTCAGAAAAAACATTGAATTCCTTAGTGAAGAAATCTATAAAGTCATTTAAAATAATGGCTCTAGCTTCGTCATCAAGAAAATATTCTAGTACGGATAGGTAGAGTCTCTCTGCTGGTAATTTCTTATATGGGGAAAGGAGGGGCTTGTATTTCGTACCAAAGGAAAGTTCTGTACCTGTGCGCTCAAAAACCTTTTTATCATCAATAAATAGCCATTCGTTAAGAACCTCATCTTTTGTACATTCAAATCCATATTGAATTTGCTTATCGTTTCTGCTAAAGATAATATCAAATTCAGAAGATTTATGGGCAACTTCAGATAGCATAAACGGTTCTAATTTAGAATGTGGAAAACTGTCTGAAGAATCAAAACCTTCATTTTTGTTTTTACTAATAAATTGTGAAAAGATATAGCGTTCAAAGAAAAACATTGCAGATATAAAATTGGATTTACCAGATGCATTAGCACCATACAATGCAGTGGTTTTTAATAATCCAAGCTTATCATTTATTGAAATGACATGGGAAGGATGCTGTACATATGAAGTCGCACGTAAATCTAATATAGATTCATCCTTAAATGAAGTATAATTTTTAACTTTAAACATTAATAACATATTTAAACCTCCTGAATATATCGTTCTACCATTTAGTATATCCCTAAAATCTATTTAGTCAATAGAATTTACGAGAATTTCGTAAATAATAAGAAAAAATATTTATTTAAAGAATAAATATAAATAGTGATTTTGAAATTTACGATAAAATCTAATAATTTTAATGCGATGATAGTAAATTTATTATTTGTTTTTGCTCATCATGGGATAATTTCATAATACTACTGATTAATTCAGCAGTAGTAGAGCTATCTTTATTAGAAGAATAAAATTTATCTTCAAAAATTTTAGCAGTGTTGGAACGATTCTTATCAATGATATGAGAATAGGTATCTAATATCATTTTCGATTCCGCATGACCGCTATCACCTTGTACAGTCTTTATATTTCCATTTGTGAGTTCAAGTTTATACATAATACTTGAATGCCTAAGACTATGAAAGACGACTAGAGGTAAATCGCAGTAAACAAGGTATCTTTTAAACATTTCGGTTACGCTGCGTTCATCCATTGGATTTCCAGTATTACTAGTAAAAATTAAATTATATGGACTAGGTGTTGAGGTGTTTTGTTTAAGCTTGAATAGGGAAAGTTTTTCTAATAAAGTATTTGGAATATAAACGGTTCTTACGCTTGAAGTTGTTTTGGGTGTTTTTAATACTAAGACTGTTTTATTATTAGGGTTACATTTAGTAAACATATGTATAATTTCTCTTGTTCCTAGGTCTTCTAATGCAGAACACTTAATACGTATTAGCTCTTTATTTACAGTAATAGAACTTGCTTCAAAGTCTATGTCATCCCAGGTTAGCCCAAGTATTTCACCTTTTCTTAAAGAACATGCAAAAGCAATTTGAATTATAAGAGAGAGTGTATCATTATCACATTGTTGAATTAAATAAGATATTTGATCAGATGAAAGAAATGCGGTCTTTTTTTCAATGACCTTTGGTAATACAACACCTAATATTGGGTTTCTATCCATTATCTCCCAGAGATTTGCTTGTCTTATAATACTCTTTAGTAGCTTATTAATTTCGATAATAGTACTAGGGCTCACGAAAGATTTTTTGTATTTACTTCTTACGGAATATTCCCACAGCAAAGTCTGATAAAATTTATTTATTAATCTTGCATTTAAATCAGATAATTTGCAAGAACCGATATGGGGAAGTATATACCTATTAATAAGACTACAATTCCCATCATAGGTAGTATACGACCACTTCATTTTACCGTAAGATTTGATATATTCATTGCAAAGATCTTTAACGGTGGTAATGTTTTTTAAAATTAGATCTGTATTCCTTTCAATTTGTTTTTTTCTACTTTCTGCTTGTGTAAGGGTTTTGTATGTTTCCCATTTTTGTTTACGTTTTCCTGTTTGATCATAATAAGTATAGACAACAGAAAAGGTTTTTCCGCGATTTACAATTGATGCCATAATTACCTCCTAAAATAAAAAAATATGATATTCTTATTTTAAGTATTGCTGCGGATATTAGCGATGTAAATATTTATATGCCAAATTCCTTACGTAAATCTGAAAAAGTTTTTTGTGCAGGTTCTACATCACCATTTTCAATACTAGTTAATCCTTTTTGAATTTCATTGAAAAACTCTGTTTCACTCATTTTTCCCATATCTAAAGAAAGTGCAGATAAAGTACTTTCGGTTAGTTCTTTTACATCTGGTGCTATTCTTGCATATAAATTTGCTGACTTTGCCATATAAAAACTCCTTTCAAAGTAATATATTTACTATATGCGGTTGTTGGTACAATAGCAATACAAATGAGCTAATTCCTTTCGTTTGGGCATAAAAAAACACGCTCCCTTAATATAAGGCAACGTGTCTTTACAAATAGAATAGTAACGACTATAATACGAGTATATAAGTCCTTGATTTATGGTATGGTTGTTCGAGTCTAAATCTGATATTTGTTGCAAATTTGCTAATGGTTTGCTAATAGGACGTTTTAAAACGGGCAAATATCAGAGAAAATCATACAGCACGAAATAACAGATAAATCGGTAAAAACCCTTGTACTGTATGGATTTGGTGGTATGGCAAGACACCAAAATACTCTGTGGAAAATTCAGCAGGGTTTACTCCTAAGGGCTAAGTGCAGGTTCGATTCCTGCAGGGGACGTTTAACATAGTTTGGGGTTAAAATGTATGTGAAGTTATAGTGACGTGAATTGAAACTCAGACAGTGATATAATATGCAAACTAAAGTAAAAGAACAGGGGAGAATATAATGAGAGTGAGAAAGAAATTAAGTAATCTAAGCGCAAAATTAATTAGTTCTATATTGATGATATCGTTGTTGTTGGTAGGCTGTAGCGGAACGGAAGAGGACGAGTACACGATAGAAGATATTTACACTTCAGCATCAAATAGTGTGCTACTTGAGACATACAGCAGCATTAGTTCAACTCTTGAGTATTACAACGGAATGACGCAATATATTTACGCAGATGCTGAAATTATAACATTTAAAGTAGACCAAGAAGGTTTTCCGTTCCATATTCTTTACGATATAACAGACGAGGTGTGTATGCTCGAATTAGAGGGATCATACTACTGTTTAGCTGGTTGTTATACGTTAGAGGAATACGGCATTTATCTTGAAAGTAGTATCTTGACGCCAGATACCTTGGAGGAAGAAGTTATTAGTGTAGAAGAAGATGGTGATTACAAGATTGTTACTACGCAAGCCTCAGAAGATGTAGCTAAAGAGATGGTGGAGTACGTAGGGGTAGAATATACGGAAGATGGTATATATACTATTACGTATACTATTGAATTAGAAAGCAATAGTATAGTATGCATGGAAGCAACGTATACAGATTCGACGGGTGAAAGCATTGTAATAGAAAGCAGTGAAATTACTTACAATACAGAAAGAACAGAGGCAACAGAACTATTATATGCGGAAATGAATTCGGTGGAAGCATATCGAACAATCACTCTAATTATCGATCCTAATACAGAAGATGAAGTGACGTACACTGCATCTGTTCCGGTTAATTATGTAGCAATTGCTGATTTACCATACGGTTGTGAAGCGTTTTACAGTGATGAAGACTGTACAGAGATTTTCGAAAGTAATGGAAATTACGAAGATGATGTGATTTTTTATTCAGTGACAGTATATGAATAATATATAAAACAAGCCACTTTCCCTTATAAGGAGAGTGGCTTGTCTTTTTGTGAACCTAGATTTACTTTATTAAACGTTACTCACATGTTAGCTTGAATAAAAGCATTGTATGTTACAGCTATATTTGATAAACTTTATATAGATATGTAACTAGAGGACGTTATGACAAGGAAATTGAGGAGGGGAATACATGTCAAATATTTCATATCATTGTCCCAACTGTGGTTCAGGACTGAAATTTGATGCAACAAAAGGAAATTTTTCTTGTGAATATTGCGATAGTGAATTTGATCGTTATGATTTGGAAAACCAAACGGGAGAAGTAGAAAGACCTGCAGAAACTGAGGAGTATAGTGATTCAGAAGAGGTTGCTGAATATTATTGCAACAGCTGTGGGGCACATATTATTACAGCACCAACTACGGTTGCGACAGAGTGCTACTATTGCCACAATACAGTCATTATGAAGAAGAGCATAGCGAATAATGATATGCCAACGAGGATTGTGCCATTTAAAATAGACAAAGAGATGGCTAAGACGAAATTCAAACAATGGATTTTCAAAAAGACCTATATACCGAAAGAGTTTCGAGATGATCAATATATTCAATACATGGAGGGGATATATTTCCCATATTGGTTGGTAGATGTGGATGGTGAATTTGCTTATAAAGGAAATATGTATCATGATACGTATAGCTCAAAAGCAGGGAAGCGTACGAAATATAGGGAGAAATATAAAATCGAAAAAGAAGGCCAGATTCATATGGAAGATATTATGATGTCGGCATTGAAAAGGTCACAAAGAAAATTAATAGAGGGAGTGCAACCTTTTGAAGAAGAAGGCATGGAACCATTTACAATGACATATTTATCTGGATTCCAAGCGGAACAAAAAGACATAGAGATTGAAGAAATAAATAATCAAGAATCTATGAATATTTTCGGTAGATATGCAAATAAGGCAATTCAAGATACTCTTGAAAAAAATTGTTTCCACGATACTAAGAAGTTTACATTCAAACCAAGTAAGATAAAATGGGAATATTCTTTAATGCCTGTTTGGGTTATTACATATAAGTACAAAGAAGAAATGTATTATTTTGCAATGAATGGACAAACAGGAAAGACATGCGGACGTATACCGATTGATAAATCTAAATTAATACGTCATACAATGATAGCGGGGGCAGCCTGTTTTGTGTTCTTATTCATAATAATGTTTGTAATGATGCTCTCAACAGGAGGTGGTTTGTTATGATGGAACAACGTTTAAAAGGATGCTTTATGATTATGCTAAGTTTTCTGATGCTAGGAGTGTTATCACTGTTAGTTCAATTTAGCTATCTACTTCCAGACACAATTCGATATATTCTAGTGCCTATAATAGTTGCATTTTTCTTTGCGAGTTTTATCGCATCAAGAATTTATGGATTTACGATGAAAAGATATAAAGTGCTAGCACCAGATCAACCGTATGAGTATAAGAAAATGGCTATGATTACTTACACAAAAGATGACAAAAAATTTGTGGGAAATAGTGCGAGAATATAAATAATATCAAAGAAAATGTGCGTATAAAATAAAAACAGAGTACGTTCTAAAAAGAAGTTGACGGATTGAAAATAACGTAATATACTGAACAATGTAAGGCAAAGGCGTCGTATTTATAATACGATGTCCTTTTTGAGAATATAATACATTTTACAGATTATTAAAAGGATGAAAGAGAGGGAATTTTAATGAAATTACAAGAGTCAAAAATGACAGCTCAGGAAGTAAAAGACACAGTAAATAAATATATGATGGAGACATATGCACGTTTTGATTTTATCGCAGAAACTGCAGATGGAATGTATCTATATGATGAAAATGGAGAAGGATACTTAGACTTCTACGGCGGTGTTGCTGTTAACAGTGTAGGGAACTGTAATCCAAGAGTAGTAGCAGCAGTTCAAGATCAAGTAGCTGATATTATGCATACATTTAACTACCCATACACAGTACCACAAGCTTTGTTATCAAAACAAATCTGTGAGTCTATTGGAATGGACAAGATTTTCTACCAAAATTCAGGAGCTGAATCAAACGAATGTATGATTAAAATGGCTAGAAAATATGGTATTGAAAATTATGGTCCAGAGAGATACGAAATTATCACTGCTAAGACAGGATTCCATGGAAGAACATTTGGAGCGATGTCAGCTACAGGACAACCAAATAGTGCAATCCAAATTGGTTTCGGACCAATGGTAAAAGGATTTACATATGCAGAATTTAACAACTTAGAAGATTTTGCTTCTAAAGTGACACCTAATACAATCGCTATTATGATTGAATTAGTTCAAGGAGAAGGTGGAGTTATTCCAGCAACTCAAGAATTTGTAGAAGGATTACGTAAATTATGTGATGATAACAATATGTTATTATTATTTGACGAAGTACAAACAGGATGGGGACGTACAGGTTCTCTAATGGGATACATGGGTTATGGAGTGAAACCAGATGCAGTATCTATGGCAAAAGCTATGGGTGGTGGTATGCCAATCGGTGCTTGTTGTGCAACAAAAGAAATGGCTACAGCATTTGGAGCAGGTTCACACGGTTCTACATATGGTGGACATCCAGTGGCTTGTGCAGCAGCTTACGCAGCTACATCTGAAATTATCGAAAAAGACTTAAGTGCGAATGCAAAAGAAATGGGAGCATATTTAATGGAACAACTTGCTACATTACCACATGTAATTGATGTAAGAGGACGTGGTTTATTAGTTGGATGCGAATATGACTTACCAATTGGTGCAGATGTGAAGTGGGAATGTATGAGAAATCATTTATTAATGACAGCAATTGGAACAAGCGTAAACCGTATGATTCCACCACTAGTATTAACAAAAGAAGATATCGATAAAGCGATTGAAATCATGAGAGCAGCAATTGAAACAGTAGTCGCAGCAATGTAGCTTGATATTATAATAGCGTTTGCATTTATTAGTAACAGAGCAAGGGTGCATCGCATTCTTGCTCTTAATAATGAACATGAAAGGTAGGATAGAATGAATAATTTTACATTTACAATTCCACAAGACTTAGTGTGTGGTATGGGAACAATTTCACAGTTACCAGATATGCTTAAGAAAAATGGCTCGAATAAAGTATTAGTAATTTCAGATAAAGGATTAGAAAGTCTCGGTGTCGTGAAGAAGATTACAGATGTAGTAGAGGCATCTGGTTTAGAATTTGCGTTATTTACTGACGTAGAAGCAAATCCATCAGTAGATACTGTAGAAGCAGCGAAGGCAGCCTATATTGCTTCGGGAGCAACAAGTATCGTAGCTCTTGGTGGCGGTAGCCCTATGGACGTTGCAAAAGCAGTTGGAGTAGTAGCAAAGTATCCAGGAAGTATTTGTGACTATGAGGGTGCACATAAGGTTCCAGGACCAATCATCCCAATTATTGCGATTCCAACAACTGCAGGAACAGGTAGCGAAGTAACAGCATTTTCAGTAATTACAGATCATAGCAGAAACTATAAATTAACAGTATTTAGTTATGAATTATTACCAAAATATGCAATTCTTGATCCAGACATGATTATGTCTGTACCACCATTTATTGCGGCATCATGTGGAATTGATGCGTTGATTCACGCATTAGAAGCATATTTATCATTAGGCGCAAGTCCATTTTCAGATGCAATGGCTGAAAAAGCTATGGAATTAATCGGTGGAAACATTCGTAAATTCGTAGCGAATAGAAAAGATGAAGAAGCAGCTTGTGCGATGATGACAGGAAGTATGTTCGCAGGAATAGCATTTGCATGGGCAAGACTTGGAAATGTACATGCTATGTCACATCCAGTTAGTGCGTTCTTCCATGTAGCGCATGGAGTGGCTAACTCAGTATTATTACCAACAATTCTTGAGTACAATTCACTTTCAGATAATGGACGTTATGAGAAAATCTATAATTACATAAGAGAGAACAAATACCCAGCAGATGATTTCGTACCACAGATGTTAGTGGATGAAGTAAGAAAGTTAAATGCTGATCTAGGAATTCCAGCTACATTAACAGAAGTTGGGGTAACAGAAGATAAGATTCCAGTTATGGCGATTGATGCGATGAAGAGTGGAAATATCGCAGTGAATCCAAGACAAACTACGTTAAAAGATGTAGAGATGTTATATAGAAAAGCGTTATAAACATTAGAAAATTGGTAGAAAAGTAAATACACCTAATTATTTAGAACTATTTAGACGAACCCGCTTCCGCTTCGTTGGAGTTGGAAGCACTACTAAGGTGCTAAAGTACATCACCTAAGGAGTGTCCACTCCAAAGAGTTCGTTTCGAAACAGTTATAAATAAAGGCTCAATCACAAATTTTGTGGGATGATGGGTTTCTAATATAAGATTTTCTACTGATGTCAAACAGTTTGAGAAAGAAATATTCGTCATCACGATATCCGTAAGCTTGTCTTCTTAGT
>JAWXVD010000023.1:0-34917 GCA_044425705.1 Eubacteriales bacterium
GGATAATTAGCAGACTCTGCTCCTGCTTTTGTTAACGAGTTAAATAATGTACTTTTTCCTACATTTGGCAATCCTACGATTCCTAATTTCATTTTTTCTAAATCTCCTTTATTTACAAGGCTTTTGACCTTAATTCTTGTAATTACACCATTTTGTGCAATCAAAGTATATCACAGGCATATGGCTTTTTCAATCTCTAACTATTCAACCATAGGTTGAAAGTTATTATTTGTTACAGTTCAGGTCCACACTAAACACTACGCTGTTTAGTGTGGACCCGAACAACTATGAGTGTCAATTAGCATGCCCCATCGCCGTAGGCGATTTTCAATGGGCATGCGACCGTTACTTTTTACGGTGTAGCCGTGAATGGTAACCAATTTCTTACTTTCTCTTTACAAATTCTTCAAAAAAATATATTCTTATGTATGAGGACTTTAATAATTATAATAATTAAACCCCACATATATCCTTCACAATAAACTCTAATACCTAACATCCTGAAAGGAGCCATTTCCCATGACAAATGATAACATCCCTAACACTACAGAATCTATTCAACTATTACAAGAAATCGCTGAAAATACAGCCAAACAAGTATCTCTACAAAAGAAGAACCTATTTTGGAATCGAATTTCCTCTGCATTGACATTACTCACCTTTGCACTAATTGTAGGTGTCTTGTATTCCATTGCCCCAACACTTTCCACATTCACCGAAAATGCTAATGAACTAATTTTAGAATTAAGCGATTTAGTAGAAGATGTGACGGAGATTACGGAACAATTACAACATTTAGATTTAGAAACTACACTCAATGAAATTAATACCCTAGTTACAGAAAGCAGTGAGAAGATTTCCTCTTTGGACATCGACACCTTAAATACTGCAATTAATGATTTAAGTGCCACTGTAGCACCATTTGCTGCCTTATTTGGTCGATAATAAAAAAATGGCGCTGTCAGGAAATAGGCTAATTTAGTCATTTTCTGCCCCTAATATAAAATACCTAGTATTTATCAACGAATTCTAATAATTCCTTGATTGACACTAGGTATTTTATCCATTCCACTCAATTATTTATTACCACTAATCTCCTCTACCAACTGATACACCATAGTCCCTGGGCACATATCCGACGGTTTCACTTTTCCTTCACGAACACATTGTTCCAACTTCTGTTTTGCAATTCCAATAGCTTTATTCTCATCACCTATTTTACAGATTCTACTATACAACTGTTCATCAACTTTTGAATATTTCTGTCCTGTTTTCTTTTCATAGATTCTGCTAAATTCACTACAACACATCCATGATTCATGAATAGCAGGCATTGCACCAAAATATGCATACAACCATATCTCAAAACACGGATTCGACCAACCTACTTTAATACCTTTGCTCTCGGCCTCTATTATAATCTCCTCGAATTCTTTTACTTGATCTCGATCAAAAATAATCCATGGAATTCTATATTGTGCTTCATACGATGTCATTTCAATACATTTATCTATCATCTTGCGTGTCTTTGTTTCAACTACTTTGATTACAATTTTATCTTTAATTTTATCTGGTAAATCCGCATGCATCCCCTCAAAAAAACACCGTTCTGTTCCTTCTGTATCAGTCACAATAAGGTAGTAACCTAGTTCAGGTTTCTTAAATTTTCGTTGTTGTTCTCTATTTTTCCGATTTCCTGTTCTATCTTTTCTCGCCATTCTAGTCCTCCTTAAACAGAGTAATACTCTTCAAGAAAGGAATCGCTCCATATTTACCAATAAGGTAGTTTTTCTCATAGCTTTCATCTTTACGGATTCTAATTCCATCTTCATCAGCAAAATCTGCAAGAGAATATAATGATGAGATTCCCTGCTTATCTTTTTCTATAAACCAAATTTCGTCTCTACGTAATAACTGATTAGATAATTGCCACGTATCATGTGTTGTAAAAATTAACTGTGCATGATTCGTATTTATTTTAGGATTCAAAAATGTAAGAATAAAGTTTCGAACCAGCAAAGGGTGTAATCTTGCATTTAGTTCATCTACAAAAAATACACTTCCTCGTTGTAATACATCCTGTAAGCAAGGGAATAATGCAAACATTTTTAACGTTCCAGCTGACTCTAATGCCAATGGAATCTCTGCCATTTCATCTGAATCAATCTTTTGATGTAATGCATTAATCAAAATCTTTTGTTCTTTTTTCTCATCCTCTGAAGGAATTATTTCCACATTAAAATCTTTAATATTATCGTCAAAAGACGAGAAATATTCTATAACATTCTTTCTCACACCATCATCTTCAACAAATGCTTTTGGCAATGTTCTTGACATAAAGAAGTTCATCACTGGATCTCCAAAGTCTGCAAATTCATTTTCTAAAAACCACTCTCTAATCATCTTACATTTTGCCACTTTAAGCTTCGCGCCGAGAGATACAATTAATACTTGTTTTTCCAATGCCGCTTCTAAATTCTCTCGGCTGCTTTTTGGGAATCCAGAAAATTCCAATTCCTGATTCTTTCCACCACGATAAAAAACGCTAGTATATTTTCTTGCTGTTTTAGCTTTTGTATTTAGCCATTCTTCAGTAACACCTTCTTTATCTATACAGAATCCATAGTTATAAGTTTTACAAGAAGTATCTCCTTGCAACGTAAAAAACACTTCAAATGATGACTCCGCATTTTCAGAAGTTGTATCAAACAAGAATGGAGTTGGTCTATACTCTTCAAATTCTTCCTCCTCATCACCATATTTAAATGAATTTGCCACATAATCTGACATATATTCAAACGCACTATATACATTCGACTTACCACTTGCATTTGCACCGTAAACAGCTGCAACTGGCAATATTTTCTCATTTCCAACATTCACTACTCTATCAGAAAATTCTGTCATTTTTGTTGCCGATAAATCCAAAGTAGCCTCATCCCTAAATGATTTGAAATTTTTAAAATTGAATTGTATTAACATTTTGCTACCTCATTTTTCTTTTATAATATCTATTATATCCTGTTTTCACAAAAAAACAACAATTAAACGTGATTTTCTCTCATTTAACTGTTGTTTTATCTAAAAATACATATATTCACGAAGCAAACTGCTTGTATAAATACAATGAAGAACGGAATCAAGATAAGAATAAAGTCATGAGGACGAATTAGCCTATTTCAGGGCAGTCCCATTTTTTATCTATAATTCAATCTATCAATACTTCTTCTGCTCTGCAATTTCTTGATAAAGTTGTTTATAATTATCATATCGCAATTGGCTTATTTCACCTAGCTCTACTGCCTCTTTTACACTGCATGATGGTTCATGAATATGAGAACAGCCTTGGAATTTGCATAAGTCATGATAGGGTGTAAATTCTTCATAATATTCTCGCAGTTCTTCTTTTGTCAAATCAAATAAACCCAAAGAACTGAATCCTGGGGTATCCATAATATAACTGTCTTCATTGATAGTAATTAACTGGGTGTGCCTTGTAGTATGCTTTCCACGTGAGATTTTTTCGCTAATTTCCCCTGTTTCCATAGCAATGCCACTTTGTAGCAAGTTAATTACGGAAGATTTACCCACTCCACTAGGTCCTGCTACAGCAGTAGTTTTTCCTTCTAAGAGAGACAAAATTACATCTAAGCCCTGCTCTTCTTTGGCGCTTAAAAAGTAAACTGGAAACCCACTCTTAGCATAGGCTTCTTGGATTTTCTTTTGCTCTTCTTCTGATGCAATGTCTAATTTATTAAAACAAATAATACTAGGTATTTGTCTTGTATCCATCATAATTAAAAATCGATCTAATAAATTAAAATTAGGGTCTGGTTTTATAATAGAAAATATTACCAAAGCTTGATCGATATTGGCTACTGCAGGACGAACTAGTTGATTTTTTCTATCTTCTATTTTTTCAATATTTCCCTTTTTCTTTTCTTCATCGATGATTTCTATTTGTACCCGATCCCCCACCAAGGGTTTCAGTTGATTTTTTCTGAAAACACCTTTAGCCTTGCATTCATAAATACCTGAATCCTTAACATGTACATAATAAAAACCTGCAATTCCTCGTATTATTTTACCTTGCATATCTATGCTCCCCAATTTTAAAATTACCTACATATAAAATAGGTAGCCACCAAGCTACCTATTTTATATGTGATATTTGCATGTTCAAAACAATTATCTCAATCATTCCTTTGCAAATTTTACAGCACGGCTTACACTACGCTCTTCCGTTACTCCACCTGTTGTAACAATATTGCCCTCTGCATCTGTGCTAGTTGAAATTCCTGTGGTTACTGAATAATAGAACGTAATTGTTCCCTCAGAAGCATCTTTGATTCCACCGATATTAATTTCTAAAGGAAATGTATCTACAACCTGACGATATACTTCTGAACCTGCTGCTGTTGTTAAAACCACCGTTGTGCTAGTTCCAGCAGCATAATCTGCATCTTCTTCAGCTGGACTAGCCACGCTTCCTAAAAATGTATAACTAACCTCTCCAACTCCTGTACTAATTCTAATATCTACAGCTGTTCCTGCATCAATATAAGAACCCACCGAATAACTCTGATAACAAATCAAGTTTGTCAATGTTGCATCATCACTGGTAACCTGGGTCACAGTACCCACTTGTAATCCTGCCTCAATCAATGCAAATGTACCATCTTCTTCACTTAAACCTACAACAGATGGCACCCTGACTTTATTTTCTTCTGCACCTAAACTCACTTTAATGCTCACAGATGAACCAAAGGTAGCTTTTTCTCCACCGCTAGGTGTTTGGGAAATAACATTTCCTGCCGCCACAGTATCATCATTTACTTCCGTCTTATTCACCACAAAACCACTTTTTTCTAAAGTGGCAACTGCTTCTGCGAACGATTTTCCTTCAATGTCTGGCACTGTAATACCACTACTGGTGTCTTCTGTTTCCACCTCTGCTTGACTATTTTCTACATCTGACTCTAAGTCACTTACCAGTTCTTCATCTTCTACCACTGTTTCTTCCCCAAACAATGAGCCTAGTTCAAAAACACCTAACGTTTTTCCTACTAAGAAGATAACGATAACACCTATAAGTATAGCCGCAACAACAGCCAATATGGTTGTTATTTTTTCCATTTTAGGATCAAAATCATCCTCATCATCTTCTTCCTCTATATCGACTGCTTCTACTCTTCTAACCGCTGCTTTTTTTTCTACTGGTCTTTCTGCAACAACCTTACTTTTCTTTGCTGTTTCTGGTTGCACTTTCTTTTTTATCTGCTGTCTATCTTGATCCGAAATCATTCGCGTAACAGACTCCTCGTCTGGATCTATAATCTTCACAAAATTTTGCTCTGGATTCATCAGTGATTTTTTCAAATCTTCTATCAATTGACCCATCGATAGATATCTTCTATCTGGGCTCTTATTAGTACATTTGTAAACAATTTGTTCCACACTAAGAGGTATTTCTGTTACATATTCTCTCACTGATGGTAGAGGTTCTTGAATTTGTTTAATGGCGATTGCAACCGTCGTTTCTCCATTAAAAGGAACTCTTCCTGTTAACATTTCAAACAATGTGATGCCTAATGAGTAAATATCACTTTTCTCATCACTAAAGCCACCTCTAGCTTGTTCTGGGGATGTATAATGCACACTTCCCATTACATTAGATGTAATCGTATTGCTAGTAGCTGCCTTAGCAATTCCAAAATCAGTTACCTTTACTTTTCCTTCTTTTGAAATAATCACATTCTGTGGTTTGATATCTCGATGAATAATATGATTATTGTGGGCAGCTTCGATTCCCATACAAATCTGAATTGCTATACTGGTAGCCTCTTTTACTGATAATCTTGCTTTTTTTTCAATATATTGTTTTAAAGTAATGCCTTCTACTAATTCCATAACGATATAGTAGATACCATCTTCTTCTCCTACATCATATACGTTAACAATATTAGGATGCATCAAGCCTGCTGCTGCTTGTGCTTCCACTCTAAATTTTGATACAAAATTATCATTTTCAGAAAATTCTTGCTTTAAGACCTTTACTGCCACAAATCTATTCAATTTGTGACATTTTGCCTTGTATACATCAGACATGCCTCCTGTGCCAATTTTTTCTAATATTTCATATCGTTCGCCTATCATCATTCCATTAATAATCATGAATGCCTCCAAATCTATCTTATTAAACATAGTTACTATTTATCACTTAAATTTATGCCTATCTATTGCTATAATGGTTTCATTAGAATCACTGTAATATTATCTCTTCCACCATGCTTATTAGCCACATCAACCAATTCTACTGCTTTCTGTTCTACTGTACGATCTTGTTGTAAAATTTCTTTCATTTTACAATCATCAATCATATTGGTTAATCCATCTGAACACAGCATAAACATATCATCTTTTCCAATATTTTCTTGAAAAAAATCAATTTCCATTTCCATTTCAACGCCCAACGCCCTTGTAATCACATTTTTATTAGGATGATTCCAAGCTTGCTCTCTGCTAAGTCCACCAAGACGAACCATTTCTTCCACAAATGAATGGTCTTTTGTAATCTGATTCATCTCTGTATTAATACGATAACATCTACTATCACCTACATTTGCAATGATAGCCTGTTCTTCTATAAATGTAGCCAATACAATAGTGGTTCCCATTCCTTTCATGCTATCCTCTTCCAGTGCTTTCTGTAAAACAGCTACATTGGCCGCTTGCATTGCCTTTTGTAAAACAGCAACAGGCTCTTCTTCTATGGAATGTCTAATTTCATCTACAATTGTCTCAACTGCGTATTTAGAAGCATATCCACCTGCTTTATGTCCTCCCATTCCATCTGCCACAATATAAAGATTCGGCAATTTTCCAATAGGTTCATCAGAGGCAAACATAAAATCTTGATTCATAGCTCTATTTTTTCCTATATCTGTTAACGAAAAAGTTTTTAACATATAAATACTCATTCCTCCTCTAAAGCCTAGCGCCTCTAATTTTCAGCGATAAAGCTTCAACTTATTTCGCACTTGATTCCATATGTCTACGACGTAATTGTCCACAAGCACCATCAATATCTCTTCCCATTTCTCTTCTTATAGTAACATTAATTTTATTTTTTTCAAGTTTATTTTTAAATTCCTGTATTTGAGCCTGCCCAGACTGCACATAATCTCGCTCTTTTATTGGATTTACAGGAATTAAATTCACATGACAATTGAGTGGTGCAACTAGTTCAATTAATTCTTTTGCATCTGCCGCTGTATCATTTACTCCACCCACTAAGCTATATTCAAAAGTTAGCCT
This sequence comes from Eubacteriales bacterium, assembly GCA_044425705.1. Taxonomy (GTDB): domain Bacteria; phylum Bacillota; class Clostridia; order Lachnospirales; family Lachnospiraceae; genus JAWXVD01. The sequence goes on from JAWXVD010000023.1 coordinate 7,318, forward strand.
TCTTCCTGTTTTTTCAAAATAATATTCACAAGCTGACAACACTTCTTCTAATCCATATTTATTTGCAATAGGCATTAATTTTTTTCGTTTTTCATCTGTTGTAGCATGTAGCGATAATGCCAATGTAATCTGCAATTTTTCCTCTGCTAACTGACGCATCTTTGGAACAATGCCACAAGTAGAAACGGTAATATTTCTTTGGCTAATATGTAGTCCGTTTTCATCGGTCAATATTCTTAGAAACACAAGAAGGTTCTCATAATTATCCATTGGTTCACCAGTTCCCATGACTACTACATTAGATACCCTCTCGCCTGTCAATCTAGTAATACTATAGATTTGTTCCAACATTTCCGCTGGTGTTAAATTCCGTTCTAACCCATCCAATGTTGATGCACAGAAGCGACATCCCATGCGACACCCTACCTGTGATGAAATACAAACTGAATTTCCATGCTTATATTTCATCCAAACACTTTCAATAATATTTCCATCCACTAGACGAAATAAATATTTTCTTGTACCATCTATTTTTGACTCCTGCTTATCCACTGTTTCTAGCGGTGCAATAGTATAATTTTCTTTTAATTTTTCACGCAATGCTTTTGATAAATTATCCATATCATCAAATGACTTCACTAATTTCACATGTAGCCATTGATAAATTTGCTTCCCACGAAATGCTTTTTCACCGATTCCATCCATTTCTTGAATTAATTTTTCTAAAGGTAAGGATTTTAAATCCTTTTTTATATATTGTTCCACAGTAATATCTATCTCCTTCTCAAAGTCTGCCAACCTATAATCCTTTCCTTCTTAACCTAGCTAAAAAGAATCCATCCGTCTTATGAATACCTGGCAATAATTGCAAATATCCTTTTCCAGTTGTTTCTCCATGAAGTTCTTCTGGTAAATAAGCGTCTAGACTTTCTAATGAAAATGGAAACTCTTTCGTAATCCAATCTATCATATCTTCATTTTCTTCTTTTTGAATAGTGCAGGTACTATATATCATAACACCGCCTGGCTTTACATATTCCCAAACAGTAGCAATAATTTCTTTTTGTAAAGGAAGAATCGATTCTAGCCCTTCTGGTTTGATTCGATACTTGATATCTCGTTTTTTCCCAATGACACCGAGGCCAGAACAAGGTACATCTGCCAGCACGATATCCGCCACTTGTTTTGAGTCTTCCATAGATTGGGTTGCATCTACCACGCTAGTTATCACATTTGAAAGTTTCATTCGTTCCACATTTTCTCGAATAAATTCCACTTTATACTCTGTCACATCTCGTGATTCTACTGTCCCACTGCCTTTTAACTTTTGTGCTACATGAAGTGTTTTTCCACCTGGTGCTGCACACACATCAATAATATGCATCCCTTCCTTCACATCAGCAATTTGAGCTACCATCATACTACTCACATCTTGTACTGTAAAAATACCTTCTGCAAATCCAGGTAAGTCAGAAATTCTTTCTGTATGCTTTAGTTCATATGCATAAGACAAGTAGGGATGTTGTTGCAATTGTACTCCTTGCTGTTCCATTTCCATAACCCATTTATTTTTTTCTTCTACAGAAAGTGTTTCGTTTACTCTTACTGTAACTGGTCGTTCTTCTAATAGCCCAGCCACAATTTGTTCCGTCTTTTCTTTTCCATACCTTTTTTGCCATAAAATAATCAACCATTCTGGCATAGAATATTGTACAGAAATCGCTTTTACATATTCCTTATCCTTATCAGGATATACAATAGATTCCTTGCCTCTTACAATATTACGCAAAACACCATTGACAAATCCTTTTAAGGTTCCAAATTTTCTTTTTTGTGCCAATTTAACGGCTTCATTACAAACTGCAGAATCAGGGGTTCCATCCATAAATAAAATTTGGTACACACTCATTCTAAGCAAAGCTCTAATAAGCGGTTTCATTTTATTCACTGGAATCTTTGAATATTGATTAATACAATAATCTAACTGAATCCTTCTTTCTACGCATCCTTCTGTAATACGTTTCATAAAGGATTTTTCAGCACTATCCAAATAATTATATTTATCTAATACATTTCGAATTAAAATGTGACTATATTCTCTCTCTGCATAGATTTCTATTAACATATCCAATATTAATTCTCTCGTATTTACTGTACTATTCGCCAACGCTTTTCCCCTATCTTCTGTTCTCGCCTATTGCCAAGATCACTTACAACTAATTATCAATCTGCACTAATTTTTTACTAATCTCTTCTTCTACCAAACAACATCACCAAACGTAACAACTGTAATATAGAGGCTGCCGCCGCTGCTACATAAGTCATAGCCGCTGCCGATAATACTTTTCTAGAACCTCTCACTTCTCCGTTTCCTAAAATACCATATCCTTCTAACATCTTTAATGCTCTAGTAGAAGCATTAAATTCTACTGGAAGGGTCACTAATTGAAATAAAACTGCTAAAGAAAATACCCAAATTCCCACTTGAATCAGGAAATAATTATAACTTAAAAGTACCCCTAAAATAATAATTGGCATTCCTAATTTAGAACCAATATTTGCAGCAGGCACAATAGCACTTCTAATGCGCAGTGGCACATATTCTTCTTTATGTTGTAACGCATGACCACATTCATGAGCAGCCACACCAACTGCAGCTACAGAATTGGCTCCATATGTGGAGTCTGACAGCCTTACCATCTTAGTCCTTGGATCATAATGATCTGATAAAGTACCTCCAATATGCTCTACTCCCACTTCATATAAACCATTTTGATCTAAAATCCTTCTTGCAACTTGAGCCCCTGTCATACCACTCATACTGCGTACTTTTGCATATTTATTAAAAGTACTCTTCACTCTGGCCGAAGCCCAAATCGAAATAATAGCACCTATTAACACTAAAATATATGTGCTATCAAAATACATACCATAACCGTATCCCATATTTATTCCTCCATTTCGAAGCATTTTTTACTGTGAAGCCCTAATAAGAACATTTGATTCTAATCTAGGATTACTTGTGTTTGTAACGCTTCTACACAAACACTTTGGTGTAAAATAAATTATCAAATTTATTTTACACTTATCATACTGTAAAAACTTATTTTTAGTATAAATAAAAGATTAATATTTTCTTACATTTGTCTTATTTCATGCATTTTTTCCAAGAATTTCCCCTGTTTGTATTTTATATCCTAGGAGAAAATCTTTTACTTGCATTCTCTTTTTGCCTTCTAATTGTAATTGCGTAATTTTTAAGGTTCCTTTCCCCGAAGCCACAAAAATACCATCTTTTTCTACTCTTACAATCACCCCTGGTGTATCAGACTGTTCCTCTAATAAGGTAGATTCCCAGATTTTAAAAGTTTTCCCTTTATAGTAAGTATACGCACTTGGCCAAGAATTCAATCCACGAATTTTGCGCTCTATTGCATCTCCTTCAACCGACCAATCAATTTCCCCTAACGATTTTGTCAACATTTTTGCATAACAGGTATGTGTATCATCTTGCTTTTCAGGGGTAATATTTCCCGCCTCGATTTCCACTAAAGCTTCTACAATTAGGTCTGCTCCTACCATGGCTAGTTTATCATGCAAGCTTTCCCCTGTTTCTACACTAGTAATCTCCACTTCTCTTTTCAAAAGCATATCACCTGTATCTAATCCTGCATTCATTTGCATAATGGTAACGCCTGTTGTTTCTTCTCCATCTAAAATAGCCCACTGAATAGGCGCTGCACCTCTATATTTAGGCAATAAGGAAGCATGAATATTGACACAACCATATTGGGGCATATCTAAAATTTCTTGAGATAAAATCTGCCCAAAAGCTGCCACCACAAAAATATCAGCTTCATATTGTCTTAATTCTTCTATCGCCTCTGGGGTTTTAATCTTCACAGGTTGAAACACTGGGATATTGTGTTGCAAGGCACATTCTTTCACTGGTGTATATTGCATTTCCTTCCCACGACCTTTTCTTTTATCTGGCTGTGTCACTACACAAGTTACATGATGACCTGCTTTGATGATTGCCTCTAATGCCCCTACTGAAAAATCTGGTGTTCCCATAAATACTACATTCATAATGTCATGTATTCCCTTCTTTTAATCAACGTTACAGGTCACAGGTGTCCTGTAACGATACAAAAATCCATTTAAAATTGCCTACGGCAATGGGATTTTACATGTACTGTTCAATATTGAACAGTACATGTACTAATTCATCATTTTTTGTGTGAACAGTAACTAATCAACTGCAACTTATTCTTCCTCTTCTTCCAAATCCGCTACATCCATCAAATCACCTTCTACTTTTTCCACATATAAGTGTCCATCTAAATGGTCTATTTCATGACAAATGGCTCTGGCCAATAACTCCGTTCCTTCTATTTCTATCAATTCCATGTCTTCATTGTACGCGATGGCTTTTACATAATTCGGTCTGGTTACTACACCTGTTTTACCAACTACACTGAGACAGCCTTCATTGCCCGTTTGCTCACCGCTTATTTCAATAATTTTAGGATTGATTAATACCATAGGGTCTTCATAAGTAGTATCGATGACTACGATTCTCTTTAATATCCCTACTTGTGGTGCAGCTAACCCTACCCCATTGGATTCATACATGGTTTCAAACATATCTTCTATTAAATCCATAGTTCTCGATGTTAATTCCTTTACCTCTTTACATTTTTTTTCTAATACTGGGTCACCCATTTCTCTTATTTTGCGAATTGCCATAATCTATTCTTCCTCTCTCTATCTTCCGTTTATATAATCATACTATGCTTTTACTCCTTCAAATCACCTATATCATTCATCTTATAGCAGTATCCAATATTTGAATGCTCCATTAAAACGAATGAATTGGATTGAAATCAAACTGTACTATAACCTCTTTCTTATTTACCTCTTTTAAATAATCCTCAATTTTATCTTTTATTGTAATCAAACTCTCTTTGTGATTACTTTTTACATAAATAACATATCGATAAATATCATTTATTTTATTCACATTTGCCTCTGCAGGACCAATTACTGTTAACTCCCTCGTTTCCATTTTCTTCAGACCTTTACCCAAAACAACTGCCATCTTTTTGCCATCCATTTCTTCTCTGGCCGCAATTTGTATGGCTAAAATATGAAATCCTGGTGGATACTTCAACCAGTCACGATACACCATTTCTTCATGATAAAAACTTTCATAATCTTGATTTGCAGCATGCACAATACTGTAATGCTCTGGTTGATATGTTTGAATTACAACTTCTCCTGCTTTATCTCCGCGACCTGCCCTTCCTGCAGCTTGCGTAATCAATTGAAAGGTTCGTTCACTAGCCCTATAGTCACTTGCTGCTAAGGATAAATCTGCTGCAATAATACCTACTAATGTTACATTTTTATAGTCATGACCTTTTACAATCATCTGTGTCCCAATCAAAATGTCTGCTTCTTGATTCCCGAAGGCTGATAAAATCTTTTCATAACTATCTTTTGTTTTTGTAGTGTCTCCATCCATTCTCAAAACTTTACACTCTGGAAACAATTGGTAAATTTGTTCTTCAATCTGTTGTGTTCCTGCTCGAAATCCTAAAATGTATTTAGAGCCACATGTTGGACAATTTTTTACCATAGGAATTTCATAACCACAATAATGGCATACTAATTTTCTACCTTGTGACTGATTGGTAGATTTACTCTTATGTTCCGATAATGAAATATCACAATGAGGACACTTCATCACATGACCACATTCCCGACAAGAAATAAAGCCTGCATATCCTCTTCGATTCAAGAATAGCATAATCTGTTCTTTATTTTCCAATCTTTCTGCCATCAGCTCTTGTAGTTTATTACTAAAAATACTTCGATTGCCTTGCTTTAATTCTTCCCGCAAATCAACAGTATGAACCAAAGGGAGATTTCCTCCTGCTAATCGCTTTGTTAAAGGTAATAATTGAAACTCACCTATTTTTGCCTGATAATAAGATTCTAACGATGGTGTTGCAGATCCCAAAACCACACTGGCGTTAGATAATCTAGCCAATTCAATAGCCACTTCTCTGGCATGATATTTAGGCATGGCTTCACTTTTGTAGCTACCCTCATGCTCTTCATCTATAACGATACAACCTAAATTAGGAAATGGTGTAAATAAAGCAGACCTAGGGCCAATCATCACATCAATCAAGCCTTTCTTGGCTCGTTCAAACTGATCCTGCTTCTCTCCTTTTGACAAAGTAGAATTGATGATAGAAACTCGATTTCCAAAACGTTTTTGAAAACGAAGCGTGGTTTGATAGGTTAAGGCAATTTCTGGAATCAGCATAATTACCTGTTTTCCAGACAAAATGATATTTTCTATCATACTCAAATACACTTCTGTTTTCCCGCTGCCAGTAATTCCGTGAATCAGATACACCTTTCGAATCCCTTGGTGAAAGTCCTCTACCACTTGATTGACTGCATGTTGCTGCTCCTGGCTCAATTCCTTTGGTGGCTCTATCTTTGCATCAGTAGCCACTTCCATAGGATTTCGATAACATTGTTGTACACTTACTTCTATCATACCACTTTTCTCAAGGCTTTTAATGGTACTTGTGCTAATTTTTAAAATATTTGCAACAAAGGTTGCCTCTACTGTATCAGATTCTAATAAGGCTTCTATCAACCGAACCTTCGCCACTTGCTTTTTTTGACGAAACAATTCCATTTCTTCTTTTGCCTTTTCTCTATCTGTTAGTAGACTAATCTGCTTATTAACTTTTTGTTTTACTTCTTTTCTCATAGGTAACGCAGTTTTCAATGCCATAATCATGGTAGAACCGTATTGTTCTTTGATCCACTTTGCTAGCTGAATCAGATGAATTTCCTCCTTGGCTTCACTATCCACAATCCCTATAATATATTTTATCCTATCCAATGGAAATTCTGCTTTTTTTGTAATTTCAATCACATATCCTGTACGCTGTGTATTTCCTTGTCCAAATGGTATCTGTACCTGCATCCCTATTTGCAACTGTGAAAACAATTCTTCTGGAATAGCATATTGAAATGGTCGATCTACTTTTTCATGGGAAATATCTACTATAATATTTGCTAGCCACATATGTCCCTCCATTCTGCTTCCATTCCTTTACTAATCTATCACTTACTTTCTCCCCACACCACATGTGTGTGTCCGAAAAGTAACATCTATTATTTGTTATCTAAAATATCTTGAATAATATCACGTTCGTCCATAGGATATTTGATCCCTTTAATTTCTTGGTAATCTTCATGCCCTTTTCCCGCCAACACAATAATATCTCCTGGTTGGCCAGTTTTGATTGCATAGGAAATGGCTTCCCTTCTATCACAAATGGCAATATATTTTCCATCTGTTTTTTTCATTCCCGTTATAATATCATTTAAGATATCTTGTGGCTCTTCAAATCTTGGATTATCTGACGTAATAATGGTAAAATCAGCAAGCTTTCCGCTTACCTCTCCCATCTCATAACGGCGTAATTTAGAACGATTACCGCCACATCCAAATAAACATACCAATCGATTGGGATTATATTCTTTTAACGTAGCTAATAAGCTCTCTAGTCCAAATGCATTATGTGCATAATCGATCATCAATGTAAATTCATCTGATACTTTTACCAATTCAATACGACCTTTTACTTTTGCACATGACAATGCTTTTTTAATATTCTCATCTGATACTTTAAAATGTCTACAAATAGCAATGGCTGCCAATGCATTATATACACTGAATCTTCCCGGTGTAGGTATCTCTACCTCTAAATCAATCAAGCCACTCACTTGAAAAGATACACCAATGCTACCACCCTCATGATGTAATTCTATTTGAGCAGCTCTTAAATCACTTCCTTCTTCAAATCCAAATCGTTCTAACGCGCATGTATACCCTTTTAATACCGTTTCACAGTGAACATCATCTCCATTCACAATTCCCACTTTACATTGTTGGAACAACAAGCCTTTACATGCCATATATTCTTCAAAGGTACTATGCTCATTTGGACCGATATGGTCCATTTCCATATTTGTAAAAATTCCATAATCAAAGGTAAAACCTTGTGTTCTATGAAGCATCAATCCTTGTGATGATACTTCCATGACCACTGTATCACATCCTGCTTCTACCATTCCCTTAAAATACTGTTGTAATGTATAGGATTCTGGAGTGGTATTTAACGCATGGATATGTTTTTCTCCAATGATTGTTTCAATAGTACCTACCAAACCTACTTTATGACCAGCATGCTCTAAAATGGATTTTACCAAATAGGTTGTTGTTGTTTTCCCTTTTGTTCCTGTAATCCCAATAATTTTTAATTGTTCCGCTGGATTTCCAAAATAAGCTGCTGCGATAAATGCCATTGCATATCTGGTCTCTTCTACTTTAATAATAGTAATATCGCTATCTTTTGGCACTTCCACATCTTTTGAAACAATTAATACTGCAGCTTCTTTTTTTGCTGCATCATAGGCGAAACTATGTCCATCGAAATTAGCCCCTTCTATACAAATAAACATACAATCCTTTGTAATTTTCCTTGAATCATAGATGACTTTACTAACCATTACCTCTTCATTTCCTTGCAGACAAGTGTATTCTATTTTTTCTAATAGATTTTTACAACTAAACATATATCCTCTTTCCTTAATGCATTACACATTATTTTTCTTTCTCTTCCCTTGAAACTTCATTGCACTTTGCTAATGATTCTAACATAAATAGCTGTTTTTTTCAACTTGATGGAAAAGAGGATTTGTGTCATTTAATGAAAAAAGGTTGTTTTTTGCACACAAAAAGGCAACAACCAATGTATTCACACCAATTGTTGCCCTTATATTTTCACCCTTTAATCCTTATACCAACTCCATGTATTTCTTACGATCTTCTTCTGGAATTTTAAGTATGTCCATCTATTCTGTTTCCGTATTTAATACTTCTACTAGCTTCATTTGATAATCAGATATAAAATTTTTGACTGGTTCTGGTATACTTGGCATCATTTCCACTAGACTCCTTGGACCATCCCATGGATTTTTCCCATAATAAATCACAATGGTAATAATCGGTGTGATAGTATCGTCTTTACCGAAACTCGAAAGAAATTCATCCCCTGTCATCTTGGGCTTTTCTACCGCTCTTCTCTTTCCTATTTCCTTTACTTCTTTTACATAACCTAACGCATCATATACCATAGTTCGTAGTGGCATGGCATAATGAATTCCCATTTGATTCTCTAGACCTAATAAAATAAACTCTGTTCCATAGGCTGCTTTCTTTACTACATCTCTAATCCTTTGCAATGATTCTCTTACTTCTAGAGTTTCAATCACACCTGAAATGTCCGTATCACTTTCTTTTAAATCTTCAGCATGTAAGATTGTTTCGCCTTGAAATAATGAGCCATTAAATAAGTCTACAAATCGGTTGTTGTCTCGCCAAAATTCCTTAAATTCTACATCTGCTTTGCTCAGATCTAATATTACATTTTCTTTTTCACTATAGACATTCTCTTTTTCGTTATATACTGGCTCATTTGTCGTTTTTTCCTGCAATGCACTAGTTTTTTCTTGTTCTATGTACTTCCTCCTTTTATTTGGAAGTACAAAAAAACAAAACCTATTATTACCTGCTCATAATAACATCTTGCTCTTCGCACTTCCTATTTTTGTCTTGTAATTTAAGCACGAAGGGTTCTGAATTGATAATTAGAATGATTGAGATTTGTTATTAGAAATAACGTGTAGAACTTTCTGCTTATTGTTAATATAGCACTGTTTTCTTGGCTTTGCAAGAAATTTTTGGAAAGTGGCGTTTCACGTCTATGCCATAAAATATCACCTTCAATTACGTTCTGTGCTATTGAGTTTCATATTTAAGTCCAGTGATTTCACTTGCTTGTAAGGGTGAAATCACAGACACTGAGGATGAAAATTTATTTTCACCCTTTTTTCAAGGATAATAGTATATTTCTGCATTCCATCCATAACTATCTCCATATAAAAATATAACTCTATCTTGCAAATAATATAACATGGACCTACCTGCTCTATGCTCATAAGAACTTGTACTATAATATTTCAATTGTTCTGATATGTCATATATAAATAATCTTGAAGTCAAAATTTCTACTGATTCAAATCCTATATAGCGATCAGTATTTGGGATATTGTAGTAAAATGTACGGCTTTGAAAATTACTGTAACACGGGATTCTCGTAATTTCCACATCCTCTACAAAATTATACAGTACCAATGTATCATCTTCTAATTTGTAGGCAACTTGATTTTGATCAAATGGGTAGAAGTCAACGTTTTGAAATAGCTCTGGGACAAAATCATAGAGCACTTCATCTGTTAGGCATGAGTATGATGTTACGTAATTTTCACTGGACTCCATACATATGTACCTGTCATCCTCTGTAATACCATAGATGCATCGTCCATCATGCAAATCAATTTGGTTCACCCATTCAAAGTTTGATAAATCACATGTATAAATAGTCTGAACTTTATCACTTGCTTGACTCCCACAATTAAAATGACAAATACGTTCACTTTCAATATTGCCTGTTCCTATCACAAGAAATTCATCATTTAGAATAAACTCAGCATAGAGAACTCGCTGTTCAAACTCCATCTCATAGATAAACTCTCCTTCTTCCAAATCATATATCTGTAATATCATTCCAGTCATAATAACAATATAGGCATTATCTTCTGAAAACACAACATCCATAATCTCTCCTTGAAATTGTGTTTCCACTGTGTATAAGATTTCTCCCGTTTCGATTTCTTTAATATAAATATTTCCATTTACATTTGGCTCAGCGATTAGAGTAAAGTTACATCCTCATTTTGAAAATATTCTATTTCTGCTTCTAATAATTCCTTTAGACTCCTTGGTCCATTTCAAATATTTCTGGTGCAATTAGTTGATGATACTGTTCCATTTTCGGATTGTTTTTATTTCTTTCCCAAAATGCATCTCTTATTTTTTGCTTTTCTAACCATGAACTTTTACATTTCTCTTTTATATTTTCAATAGTATAATTATTAAAACGTTGAGAATAACGTATATAATCTTCCACATGTAATATCTCATAAAATTCATTATAAAAATAAAAATTATATTCTGCACCTCCACCAAATCCATCATCATCAGGGTCGGCATAATCCACTCGTATATTACATTCAAATATTCCCTTGTACCTACTACTTGTTTCATGAGAGCCCTCACGTTCAAATTCCATCAATCCTATTTTTTTCATTTTAGACCCTGTTACCTTAGTCTCGATACCTTCCGTAATATTGTTAATTCGTATTTCAAAAACATGATTCCTATACTCACAAAATGGATAGGTATCTAGTATTTCCTTTGCTAGAGACGAGCCATAAATCGAAGCTCTATCAAGCCAGAATATAGCAGCTTGCAGTGCGATATCTTGATCAGAATAATAGTTTATGATAGATTGTGATTGACTAATATATTCCTGAAACCCATTATTCATCTGCCCACCATTCTTTATCACAATTTCTCTCCAATTATTCTCGTTTAGCACATATGGAACTGCTTGGGTTTGATTGATAAAACTCCAAAACATCCACATCATGGAACATATATCACCCATTGTACAATAATAGGCTCTCTGTTCAAATTCTGTCATAACCGTAGTAACTTGTGGTATTACAATCGGTGTCTTAACAGGCGTTTCGGAACATGGTGAATCTTGTGGTAAAACTACTTCTGATTGTGATTCACCTTCTTTTACGTCTATATTTTTTCTTCCAAATATTTTTAACAACGACTGCATCAAACTACCCTTCTTTGAATTGCTCATGTTTTACTCCCTTCACTCAGAATTTTCATTCTCTTTATATTCGTTTCATCTTGTTTCTTATCATATCATCCACACTTTCTCCATTTTACAACATTTTTTCATTCTTTTTTTTACAAGAAAAAAGAGCCTCAATTAGTGTATTCACACCACCTGTTGCTCTTTGTATCAGCTAATCAATTAAGATTATTCTATCTGTTCAAACTCTAATAATTTATAATAATTATACCCTTATTTATCCTTTAATCCTTATACCAACTCCATGTATTTCTTACGATCTTCTTCTGAAATTTTCAATATATCCATCGCTTCTTCCATCGTTACATGTAGTGATTCTCTAATGCTTTCAATATCTTCTAACTTACCTTTCATTCTGCCATCTAATTCACCTTTCATTCTACCATCTAATTCGCCTTTCATTCTACCATCTAATTCGCCTTTCAGCCAGCCTTCATCCCATATATCTTGTAAATATTCGCACATATTACTTTCCCCCTCATCTTCTTCTCTGATTTTTAATAAGTTTGTTCCATCTACTATTTTCCCGATCATATACACCACATCTTTTTTAATATTATACTTATGATTTAATTCTTCCACCTTTTCTTTATCCTTTTTAATAAATGCCTGTGTATACGCAAACAATAATTTTACATCTTCTTGATGAAAATGGTCCGAATCTTTCTCTAATACTTCTACTAAATTCATCTTATAATCAGATATAAAATTTTTTACTGGTTCTGGTAAACTTGGCATCATTTCCGTTAGGCTCCTTGGACCATCCCATGGATTTTTCCCGTAATAAATCACAATGGTAATAATAGGGGTGATGATATCATCTTTACCAAAACCTGAAAGAAATTCATCCCCTGTCATCTTGGGCTTTTCTACCGCTCTTCTCTTTCCTATTTCCTTTACTTCTTTTACATATCCCAATGCATCATATACCATAGTTCGCAATGGCATGGCATAATGAATTCCCATTTGATTCTCTAGACCTAATAAAATAAACTCCGTTCCATAGGCTGCTTTCTTTACTACATCTCTAATTCTTTGCAATGATTCTCTTACTTCTAGGGTTTCAATCACCCCTGAAACGTCCGTATCACTTTCTTTTAAATCTTCAGCATGTAAGATTGTTTCGCCTTGAAATAACGAGCCATTAAATAAGTCTGCAAATCGGTTGTTGTCTCTCCAAAATTCCTTAAATTCCACATCTGCTTTGCTCAGATCTAATGGTACATTTACTGTTTCGTTATAGACTATCTCTTTTACGTGATGTATTTGTTCTTTTGCAATTTTTTCTTGCAATACATCAGTTTTTTCTTGTTCCATGTACTTCCTCCTTTTATTTGGAAGTACAAAAAAACAAAACCTATTATTACCTACTCATAATAACATCTTGCTCTTCGCACTTCCTATTTTTGTCTTGTAATTTAAGCACGAAGGGTTCTGATTTGATAATGAGAATGATTAAGATTTGTTATTAGAAATAACGTGTAGAACTTTCTGCTTATTGTTAATATAGCACTGTTTTCTTGGCTTTGCAAGAGATTTTTGGAAAGTGGCGTTTCACGGCTACACCATAAAAACTATTTCACTAGATACTTTTATTATACGTAGGAACCTTTGAAATATCAAGGCGTTTTTATTGACACACTTCATTCTTTATTAATAACACATTTAGAACTTTTCGTATTTTTTTAGAATCCGTACATACTTTGCACACACTTTTTGTGTATACTTGTACTTAGATAGTTGATCACTCACTATCTCCCCCCCTCATAAGAAACAAAGCCCTTGCAGATGCAAGGGCTTTGTTATTTTTATTCCACAGCAATATAATCTTTCATAATAAATTGTACAGAAGTTCTTCCTCTGTATTCATTGATACTAGGGTCATATATCACATTTAATAAAATATCTTTTTCTTCTTTCCCTTGTCTCCTAGTTTTTTGACTCCCATACAATCTTTCCAATGCATTTGTACCAAATTTTTCAGCAACATAAGCATCAAAATCTTCCACATTTCGAAACATTGTCAATTCGAACTGATTTCCTGCTTCATCTCGCGTTGTAAATTTACCCATATTAGCATTTTTACCAATTCTTTTACCTTGTAAGAACTGTAATTTTCTATCAGCAAAGACTGGCTTCTCATTGCCTTTTCCAAATGGCTCTAACACATTCAATTCCTCTATCAACTTTTCTGTTACATAAGAAAGAGGCATGGGGACATCAATCCGTATTTTCTCCTGAAAACCTTCTCCTTCTAATGTACATTGAGCATTGATTGTTTCTCGAAATACATCAATTTTTTCTTCTTCTATGGAAAGTCCTGCTGCCAATTTATGTCCACCAAATTTTAAAAACAACTCCTTGCATTTACACATTTCATCATATAGATGATATTCTTCAATTGATCGAGCCGATCCTTTTGCACTTTCTTCTCCTTTTGTTAAAACAAAAGTCGGACGATAGTATTTTTCTCTCACTCTTCCAGCAATAATTCCAGCTAAACTTTCATGACAATTTGGCAAATATACAACGATGACTTTATCCTTTTGTAATCCCTTTTCTTCTATTTGGGCAATTGCCTGCAATGTACCCTCTTCTGTCATTGCTTTTCTATTTTCATTCAAATCTTTTAATTCTCTAGCCATTCGCATTGCTTCTATTTCATTTTTACAAAGTAATAAATCCAATGCTCTTACTGCACTATCAAGTCTACCTGTAGCATTAAAACAAGGTCCGATGACAAATCCCATATGATAACTAGCAAGTTTCTCAGGGGTAATTTCATTTACCTTTAATAAAGCATCTAATCCTAGATTTTTGGTTGATTTCATAAATTGCAAAGCATATTTTACAATAATACGATTTTCATCTAAAAGCTCCATCACATCACAAACTGTTGCGATTCCAGCAAATTCAATTAATTCTTCAAATAGATATCGCTGTTGGTTTTGTGGCATTTGAATCAATTCCAACAACGCTACAATTACTTTAAAGGCAACAACGGCACCACAAATATTAGGATATGGATATGTTTCATTTGGTTGTTTTGGATCTACTAACGCTGCCACTTGTGGTATCGCATAGTTACGTTCCCCATCTTCTCCTATACTATAGGGCACCTCATGATGATCTGTAACAACTGCTGTCATACCAAGATCCATCGCATACTCCAACTCTGCCTTAGCAGCAATACCATTATCACAAGTGATAATGGTATCAATACCCGCTTCATAAGCCTCTTTAATCAAATTTTCATTTAACCCGTAACCATCCTTTTGTCTATGAGGAATCACATGGTCAACATTAGCACCACAAGCCTTCAATCCTTTTACAAGAATATAAGTAGAACATATTCCATCTACGTCATAATCCCCTATGACTCTGATTGTTTTTCCTTCTCGTATCTTCTTGTGAATAACAGAAATTGCCTGTTCCATACCCATTAACAACATAGGATCATATAAATCTTGAAGATTTCCATTTAAATAAAAATCAATGTCTTTTTCTTCTATAATATCCCTATTTCTAATGACGCGCGCCACCACAGGAGATATCTTATACTTTTTTCCAATTCCTTGAAAATCTGCCTTTTTAGCTGTTAAAATCCATTTACTCATGTTTACTCTTCTTTTTTTACAATTTTTGTTTTTAGTACAAACCATAAACTTCCAGTAATACAAATTGAAGAATATGTTCCACAGATAATACCCACCATTAATGGAAGTGCAAATTCTTTAATGGAACTAACACCTAGTATATAAAGTACTGCAACCATGACAAATGTTGTAAAGGATGTAAAAATACTTCTACTTAATGTTTGATTGATACTTTTATTGACTAGTTCTTTTAAGTCGTCTTTTTTCGTCATCACACTTAGATTCTCACGAACTCTATCAAATATAACAATAGTTGCATTGATTGAATATCCCACAATAGTCAACATACATGCAATAAACGTACTACCAACTGAAACTTTTGCAATAGCATAAAAGGCTAACACAATCAATACATCATGTAATAAAGCGATTACACTACTTGCACCAAAACGAATATCCTTGAATCTAAACCATATATAAATCAACATACAGATTGTTGCCACTATAATCGAAACAATAGCATCACTACGCATTTCTGTACTAATGGTTGCACTAATTGTTTCTGCTGTGATTTTTTCTTCATTGACACCAAAATTTTCAACCATTGCTGCATTTAATGCTTCTCTCTCTTCCACCGACAATGTTCTAGTTTTTACAATCACTTCTGTTGTACCTTGTACTTGTTGTGTCTGAATTGCTCCACCCACTACTTCTTCTACAACTGGTACGATTTCATCTTCAATTTCAGGCAATGTTAATGTTTCATTAAATGTGATATTTGTAGATGTACCACCCTTAAACTCTAAGCTATAATTTAAAATTTCACCCATATCTGATGACTTATTAATACCCATCACTACGAAACCTGCTAAAATTGCTGCAATTGAAATACTGAAGAAAACGCCTTTTTTAGACAAGAAATCAACTGTTTTCTTCTCTTTCATCTTACCGTAATATTTTGCATCTTGTAGTCCAACAGCAAATAAAGCATTTAAGATAACTCTTGTTACAAACAATGCTGTGAACATCGATATGACAATACCCAATGCTAAGGTTTGTGCAAAACCTTTTACTGTACCTGTTCCCATAATGGCTAGCACAAATGCTGCAATCAAGGTAGTAATATTACCATCTACGATAGCCGATACTGCTTTTTGGAATCCTATTTTTATAGAAGACTGTACTGTTTTTCCAGTAGCGATTTCTTCTTTTATTCTAGCAAAAATAATTACATTGGCATCTACCGCCATACCGATAGAAAGGATAATACCAGCAATACCTGGTAAGGTTAATGTAATATCAAATCCATTTAATAACAATAACATCAAAACCACGTAAATACATAATGCTAGCGCCGATGCTATACCTGGTACTAAATAAACAACGAGCATAAATACTACAACAATAGCAAAACCGATTGCTGCTGCTTGTAAACTTGTACTAATTGCGGAAGAACCTAATTGTGCTCCTACCACATTGGAACGTAATTCTTCTAACTCTAATTTCAGACCACCAAGACGAATCGTAGTTGCTAATTGTTCTGCTTCTTCATAACTGCCCATACCATTGATTACTGCTTTTCCATCAGTAATTTCACTTTGTACACTTGGTGCACTTACAATTTCACCATCATATACAATGTAAATAATCGCATTGGTTGGCGCTGCTGCCTTTGTTGCTTCTGCAAATTTTACAGTTCCTTCCTCTGTCATCGTCAAAGAAACTACTGTTTCACTATTTCCCATGCTGTCTTTTTGTGTTCCTGCCATAGCATCTTCTATATCAGTTCCCGATAACACCACTTCACCAGCTTCATTTTGGAATTCTAGGGAACCAGGTTTGCCTAATTCTTCCAAAATTGCGTTAGCATCTGATACACCAGGAATCTCGATATTTATTCTATCATCACCTTCTTGATAAACTAATGCTTCTGTACTATAGCTTTCCACACGTTTTTGCAATTTATAAATGGTGTCTGCCATATCTTCTGTACTTGGCTCTTCCTCACCTGCTACTTCATAGGTGATACTAACACCACCTGCTAAATCAAGTCCTTGCTTAATATTAACAGCACTACCTGTTTTACTAGCATCTAATCCCATAACACAGGTATAGGCACCAGCCACCAAAAACACAACTGCAAGAACTAACCTAATAATTCCACTTTTCTTACTCATTACTTTTTCCAATCCTTTCTTATTCCGCTAAAGCGGCCTTCATCATAATTGCGCATTCTACACGTTTTCTCTGTAATTCACAGCCAATATCATAAGTATCATTAATATTTCCATGGAAAGAATATGAATTTGCTGCACATCCTCCACTACAATAAAACTTAGCAAAACATTCTTTACATTTCTCTTTTGCATACACATTGCAGGTTTTGAATTCATCACGGATATCTGTACGTAAAAGCCCTTCTTCTACATTTCCCATAATAAATTCTTCTTTTCCTACAAATTGATGGCAAGGATAAAAATCACCCCAAGGCGTCACTGCTAAATATTCAGTACCTGAACCGCAGCCAGAAAGTCTCTTGGCAACACATGGTCCACCTTCTAAATCTATCATAAAATGGAAAAAGTTAATAGCTTTTCCTTCTTTTTTTCTACCAATCAATTCCACTGCCAACTTGTCATACTCTTCTAAGATTGTTGGAATATCTTCTATTTTGATTGCATACTCTTCTGCTTCTTCCGAAACCACTGGCTCTACAGAAATTTGTTCGAATCCTAAATCTGCTAAATGCAGAACATCCTGGGCAAAGTCAAGATTATGATGGGTAAAGGTTCCTCTAGCATAATAATCCATTTGTTCTCTGCTTTTCGCCACCTTTTGAAATTTTGGTACAATTAAATCATAACTTCCCAATCCTTTACGGAAAGGACGCATTTTATCATTTACTTCTTTTCTACCATCAATACTCAATACAATATTACTCATTTCCTGATTGATAAAATCCAACATATCATCATTTAACAATACACCATTGGTAGTCAATGTAAAACGAAATTTCTTATGGTTTGCCTCTTCTAAACTTCTTCCATATACTACCAAGTCTTTTACCACTTGCCAATTCATCAACGGCTCCCCACCAAAGAAGTCTACTTCTAAGTTAATTCTATTTCCTGAATTTGCTACTAAGAAATCAAGCGCCTTTTTTCCTACTTCAAAGCTCATAAGGGCACGTCTACCGTGATATTCTCCCTCTTCCGCAAAACAATATTGACAGGCCAAGTTACAGTCATGGGCAATATGCAAACATAAAGCCTTTACCACTGTTTCCCTCTTTTTAAAATCAACGATATAATTTTCATAAATATCTTTTGTATAAAGTTGATTCATTTCTTGCAAGGTAAATAATTCTTCCACTACCTCTTCTAAGTCATTCTGTTCATATGGTAAATTTGCTACTGCAAGAAGGGCTTTTTCTTTTGCATCTTCTCTAGTCAATTCGCCCATTGCAAAAGGTTCTACCACTGGTATAACATCATATACGATGTCATCTACAACATGTACAGAACCACTATTCACATCTAACACTATATTGAATCCATTATTTTTATATTGATGTATCACTTACTTATTTCCTCTCTAAAATAAATGTCTCACAGAAACAGACCCGAATCCCATAGGCTTCGAGTCTGTCTATAATATTGTTCACAATTGCACTATTTATTTGTAACTATTCAGCAATTCTCTACTGCTAGACAATCACATTTATTTTACTTTTTCACAGCTTTGATTTCCTACTGTACAAGATGTTTTACATGCTGATTGACAAGAAGTTTGACATTCACCACATCCACCTTTTTTCATTGATTCTTTGTAATCTCTAGTGCTTAATGTTTTAATATGTTTCATAACATAGCCTCCTAATATTGTATTCATAGTATAATAACTATTTTGTTTTATTTTCCACTTGTAACAGTATATCACATATCCTTTCTAAGGAAAAGTATTTTTTATATTTGCTTGCTAGTATTTTTTATACATTTGCTTAAACAACTATGATAACATTCCTCCCAACATTCCACTACCAGCACACAACAAAAAACTTGTCAAAAAATTACTTCCCATATCTTTAAATTCCTGATTCATGCAAACAGATATCACCGCTAAAACTATAAAGTACAAAACTCCTATACAGAGTCCCCACAAAAACTTTCTAGACTCCATTTTCTTTCCTATAAAAAATCCAATCAAAAAATTAGAAATACAGTAAATAATTACGATTCCTATTGAAACTATTTCTGCTGAAACTTGAAATTGATATAAGATAAATGCTAATAAAAACAGCAATCCACCTGTAATCACATAACCAGCTAACAAACATTTCACAACTAACAATGTAGGGACTTTTTGATTCCTTATTCTCTCCATTTTCCGTTCCTCCATTTTCCACTCTACTTTTATAAATATTCTATTAAATTTATTAATATGTATATGTAGAGACTTTATAAAACTTGACATTTATTATGCAATTATGTACTATTTCAATTACATAGTTACGTCCAGTGATTGTTACTTTTGACGGCTACGCCGTAAAAAGTAACAGATGCTGAAATCGAAAATTTGTTTCCATCTTGTATCTATGATATTACTAAATAACTTAAGAGGTTTACCTCACACAAAATGTACGTGTGTCACATATTCACACGACCCAAAGAAAGGCATGGTTTTTATGAACTCAGATACCGTTGGTGTCACGCAATTTATTATTTTATTGATTCTATTATTTTTATCTGGATTTTTCTCTTCAGCTGAAACAGCTCTGTCTACTGTAAACCGTATCAAGATACGAAGCCTCGTAGACGAAGGCAATAAACGTGCTATGACCTTACAACGTGTGTTAGATTCTTATGGTAAAATGATTAGTACCATATTAATCGGGAATAACATTGTAAATATCGCAGCTTCTGCTCTCACTACTACAATCGCCGTAGCATTATGGGGGAACATGGCTGTGGGAATCGCTACTGGTGTCTTAACGATTTTAGTTTTAATCTTCGGTGAAATTTTACCCAAAACATTAGCCAATAATTATTCTGAAAAATTTGCTCTCACATATGCTCCTATTATTTATTATTTAATGATTATACTAACACCGATTATTTTTGTGATTGATAAATTATCTACTGCTATATTGTCTATTTTTCATCTAAACCCGACGAAAAAAACAATGACTGAAACAGAATTAAAAACTTATGTAGATGTGAGTCATGAGGATGGTGTTATAGAATCAGAAGAAAGAACCATGATTTACAATGTATTCGATTTCAGTGATGCTTTAGCTAAAGATATTATGGTGCCACGTATCGACATGACTACCATAGACGAAAGTGCTAGTTATGATGATCTCTTAAGTTTATTCCGAGAATGTATGTATACTCGCATCCCAGTTTTCAAAGAAGATAACGATAATATTATAGGTTTAGTCAATATCAAAGATTTTATCCTTGTGAATGACATTACAACCTTCTGTGTTGCCGATATTATCCGAGACGCTCATTATACCTATGAATATAAGAAAACCTCTGATTTGATGTTAGAAATGCGTGAAAAGTTGCACAATGTTTCCTTTGTTTTAAATGAATACGGTGCTTGTGTAGGTATGATTACCTTAGAAGATTTATTAGAAGAAATTGTTGGTGAAATCCGTGATGAATATGATGCGGAAGAGGAAGAATATATCCAACAAATCGATACAAACATTTATCTAGTAGAAGGTGGCATGAAATTAGATGATATCAATACTGCTCTAGGCACTACCATGGACAGTGATGATTACGACTCCATTGCTGGTATCGTCATCCAAATACTGGATCGTATGCCTGAAGTTGGCGATGAAGTAACTACCGAAGAAAATATCCATATTAAAGTAGATGCAATGAACCAAAATCGTATTACAAAAGTTGTTCTTACTTTACCAACGCTTGATGAAGAAGAAAAGGCTGAAGCCATATCTCCAAATGAAGCTTAGATGACAAGACTTATTTATAAATAAGTAATCACAAAACAGGTGACTTTTTACGGTAGAGCCGTAAAAGTCACCTGTTTTTTAAGTATTATCTTCTGATGTGTTATGATTTCAATCAAAATAGAAAATCGATACAATGAGATGCATTTAAAAGCCATCTAACGATAATTTTGAGGATAAATGCTCATTGTGATGCCATCTGCAATTGCATAGGCTATTTCATTAAACTTAGCGTCAAACAATGTGTTGTCATACTCAGAATTAATAAATCCCACTTCTACTAATACGGCAGGCATCTGTGTACTATTTAATACAATCAAATTCGGTCTTTCTTTAACTCCAATATTCCGGAAACCTATCCGTTCTAGCTGTGCATTCACATTTTTTGCAATCGTAGCTGGTAAACCAGCATTAGAGTATACTAAAGTTTCTACTCCTGTATAGAGATTCGGAATTGCAGAAGAGTTTCGATGAATCGATACAAATAAATCGGCTCCAACTAAATTTGCATCTGTTGCCTTTTGAAAAGGTGATTCATAAATATCTGTGGTTCTGGTATATAACACCTCAAAGCCATAGGAGGATAAAATTTCTCCAACAGCAAGTGTCATTGCAAGGTTATCCTCTTTTTCTGTACGATTCTCATAGGTAGCTCCATTGTCGTAACCACCGTGACCTGCATCCATTACAATTTTATAGGCCATAAAAAAATCCTTTTTTATTACTATATGCTAAAAATTATAAAAAGCGTCACTATGTTTCTCCATTAAAAAGACTTGCTTAAATCTGCAACAACAACTTCTACTACTTCTTTTTCTTTTGAATTTTCTACCCTTTTCATCAATTCTTTATAATATAGATTCTCATCAAATGGTAAGTCAATTTCTTGATTTAAAAAGGATGATAGATGCATTGCATTAGATAATGTGAGACCATAAATTCCTTCTTCTCCCCGTGCAATCAATTCCCCTTTTCCTAAAATTTTATTTCCGAAAGCTATCATTACTCCTACATGGTCTTTTGGTCTATCAGTATCAATATCCACTTCAACTACATTTGCTTTAGGTGATGCAAATCCTTCTTTTGATGTATTCAAAAATTCTTTTGTAGATTCTTCATATTCCAAAACTTCTATTTTATCTCCGTCTACTACAATTTTAGCACGGTCTAATTGTACCTCAAATCGATTCGTTCCGTGAGCATCTCCTGTTGAGGTGATAAATACACCAGTTGCCCCATTAGGATATTCTAAGTAAGCCGTTACATCATCTTCCACCTCGATATTATGCCATTTCCCATAGTGTAATTTCGCCAATACTTTGCAAGGCATACCACAAATCCATTGTAATAAGTCAAGTTGATGTGGACATTGATTTAAGAGTACACCACCACCTTCTCCAGCCCAAGTTGCTCTCCAATCACCTGAATCATAATAATACTGTGTTCTAAACCAAGTGGTAATAATCCAATTCACACGCTTGATTTCACCATATATCCCCGATTGTACTAATTCTCTCATCTTTAAGTAAAGAGGGTTCGTTCTTTGGTTAAACATCATCGCAAATACAACATCACATTCTTCTGCTACTTGATTCATCTCCATAACTTGTTTCGTATATACACCTGCAGGTTTTTCACACATCACATGAATCTTTCTTTTCATAGCTTCTATGGCAAAAGTCGGATGGTCGTAATGTGGTATCGCCACGAGAACTGCATCCACCAAACCACTATCCAATAATTCCATCCCATCTACAAAGATAGAAACACCTTCAATCTTTTCTTTTGCCCAATCTAAACGCTGTGGCTTTTTATCTGCAACAGCTGTAATCACAAAATCGGAGCATTTTCCATCTAAAATATTTATGGCATGACCAGTTCCCATATTTCCAATTCCAATAATACCTAATCTGATTTTTCCCATCATTATACCTCTATCTCTCTTATTTGAGTGCAGTGATTTCACTTGCTTGCAAGGGTGAAATCACAAACGTTGGCGGTGAAAATTTATTTTCACCCTTTATCCCTGTATCAGTAACTAGAAATGCTCCTGTGTTTATAGTTTATTACAAATTATTTTAAACGCATCACAAGCTGCATCGAAAGCTTCTTTTTCATTTGCATACACAAATTCTTTTCCTACTACACTTTCTTCCCCTTCACGTTCTAATTCTTTCAATCCCTCAAAAATTGCTAGGTGAGGTTCCATTGTAAAATCTTTTCCCCCCATTTTTACAAACTCTGCTATAATTTTCTCAATATTTCCAATTCCTTTTCCTGCCGGTACTACAGAACCATTTGCCAAAGCATCTTTCACATGCATGTAATAAATATGCTTCTTTAACAATTCCCAAGCTTCCCAAGTATCTTGGCCACATTGCACAAAATTTGCTGGATCAAAAATTCCTTTTAACTCTGGTACACTAGTTAAAATATCTGCACATCTTGCTGCATTATCTCCAAAAATTCCTTTTTCGTTTTCATGGCATAATAAAATCCCAGTATTTTTTGAAACTTCCACCATTCTTCCTAACCGATCTATCACTTCGTTACGATACTCATCATAACATTTCTCTTCTTTGATATAAAAGGAAAACATTCTAATATTGTTACAGTCTAGTGCATGGGCAATTTCTATAGTATGTTTGCATTTTTCCAATTCTTTTGCAAAATCACCTTCTTCAATATCAATTTTTCCAAGAGGTGAACCTATACTCCATGTAACCAAACCTGCTGCTTCCATTTTTTCTTTTACTTCTTTTGCTTTTTCTAGTGAAATATCAGAAATATTTTCTCCATCCACACTTCTTATTTCAAGCCCTTTTAAACCATTCTTCTTCATAGCAATTATTTGTTCATCTACATACTTAGAAGCCTCGTCTGCAAAACCATACATATTCATTTTTATCTCTTCCTCTCTCTTCGTACTCTATTGTTTCTGGAAATCAGCTGAAGAATTAAATTCTACAACCTGATTCCACTCTAATTTCTATAATATTACTACCATATGATACACAATAAAATTGTTTATATGATAAGATCATATTGCAAATCTTATCATATTATAATACACTATAGAGTAGATATATGATGATTATAATTTCACTTGCAATTCACATAGCCTGTAACCAATTTTATGTAACACCTTTCTTCGAATTTGAAATCATTCCTTTTTATGTATATCTAACACAATTCACTATAGAGGTATTTATGAATACAACAATCACTTATTCAAACGAAAATATAGAGTTTTTCCACAGTCTTGATTCAGTTCCTAATCCCGATAAATTCGTCATGCATATGCATGAACGGTGCGAAGTATATTTCTTTATTAAGGGAAAATGCAATTATAATGTAGAGGGCAGTTCCTACCCTTTAAAAAGCGGTGACATTCTAATCATGCGCAACGCAGAATCACATTATCCTCAAATTGATAGTAACTATCCTTATGAACGTATGTCACTGTTATTTTCTAAAGATTTATTTTCCCAGTTTGATCCTGATAACACACTATCATCGCCATTTTTCCAACGTCTAGCTGGTAGTAATAATATTTATCACTCTCAGGATTTTATATCCAATCATCATATCCAGATTGTTCAAAATTTAATTTCCATAAAAGAGCCAACTTATTTACAGCTATCTTCTCTTTTATTTTCATTACTTTACGAAATTTCCACTTCGTTTCAGACTAGGACAGAATATGAAGCTATAGATTCCTTACCAAACCAAATTGTAAATTATATTAATGGTCATCTAAGCGAAACGCTTTCTTTAGACTCCATCTGCCAATATTTTTTTATTAGTAAACCTCATCTATGCAGAATCTTTAAAGAGGCAACTGGAACTTCTATCGGACAATATATCAATGCGAAACGTATTTTATATGCAAAAGAGTTGATACAGTTGGGAGAATCTCCCACTACTGCATCAACTCTATGCGGATTTCATGACTATTCTGTTTTTTATCGAAATTATAAAAAGCGTTATGGATATTCCCCATCGGAAACAATATATAGATAGTCATCCATCATAAATAACTATCCGTGCCATTACGATTTTTCTTTTCATGCTATAGACGATAAAAAATTTTCCTTACAAACTTAGCAAACTCGCGACTATTGCTACATGCTGTAATAGAATAATTCTCCAAACAGAAATACTCCTTAATATGTATTTTCTCCTGATGATTATCATCTACAATTGATTGCTTATCAAATTCTACTTGAAAGCTGTCCAGTCTTTGCTTCATTCCTAGACCTGTGAATTTTATGTAGCTTTCCTTGGCTGTCCAGTATCTATAGAATAAAGATTCCCACTGCTCAGGCTTACAGCAATTCAATTGTTTGATTTCTTCTTTTGAAAAGAAACGTTTTGCAACATTTTCCTTCACTGCTTTCCATTCTTGAATATCGACACCTATAGGCGTATTTCCAACTGCACATACTACATATTCGCCAGAATGTGAAATATTATAGAAAAATTCATCTTCATGTATCATGTATGGTTTGCCATATTCTTCATATCCTATATCATGATTTTCAATTTCATGCAATTCAAATACACGTTTCAATAATAAATATTTCCCTAACGCTCTCACCCGATCATTTAAGTTTGCGTTTTTCATTACATTTTCTTGTTTCTCTTTTTCCAAAAGATTGAATTTTTCCCTAAACTTTATATCATCATATAAATATTCTACATTTAGAATATATAATTCATTCTTCATAATCATCTCCACTTTTTATCTACTATTCTCTTTCTACAGAATATCAGTAACTTCCCTTACAGTTCATGCGCGAGCTGTTGCAATAAAAATAATTACCACTACCAAATCCTAGTTGTTAGAGACTTTCCTATGATAAACTAGTGCTATTAGGTTGTCAATAACTACAGGATTTTTGTTACAATTTTTAATCTCCAAATAATTATTTTTAAGATAAATCTTTAAAAATCTCTTGTTTTTTTCAAATAGATATGATATTATATAACTCGGTCACATAATACAAGCAAGCAGGAGTGGCGGAATGGCAGACGCATCAGACTCAAAATCTGACGTAGGTGACTATGTGTGGGTTCAAGTCCCATCTCCTGCAGTCAAAAAAATCTTAGATGAAATTCATCTAAGATTTTTTATTGTCGTTTTTTATTGTATCATTAAACAAGAATTCTTAGTATCTATGTCTTCCCTCTTAACGCAAAAATGTCGACTCTTATGAGCCAACATTTTTGCGCCTTTATTACTTGACTTATGATAAGCCTAGTTTATCATAAATATCAAAACAATCAAAAGTAGAAAAATAATCTTTTGGTTCTTCTGCTCTACGAATCAATTTTACACTACCATCCTCTTGTAATAATAATTCCGCAGATTTTAATTTTCCATTATAACTGTAACCCATAGCAAATCCATGTGCCCCTGTATCATGAATCACTAATAAATCTCCTTTATCAATCTTTGGAAGCATACGATCAATAGCAAACTTATCGTTATTTTCACATAGAGAACCTACTACATCATACATATAATCACAAGGTTCCTCATCTTTACCCATAACAGTAATATGATGGTATGCACCATACATAGCTGGTCTCATTAAGTTTACCGCACAAGCATCGCATCCAATATACTCTTTATGTGTATGTTTTTCATGAATCGCAGTTGTTACCAAATGCCCATAAGGTGCCATCATAAAACGTCCTAATTCTGTATACAATGCCACATCTCCCATGCCTGCTGGCACTAGAATCTCTTCATATACTTTTCTTACACCTTCTCCAATAGCATAAATATCATTTTTTTCCTGACCTGGTTTGTAAGGTACACCGATACCGCCTGAAAGGTTGATAAATTTGATATTAACCCCAACTTCTTTCTCCAATTGTACTGCTACTTCAAAAAGCTGTTTTGCTAAAGTAGGATAATATTCATTTGTCACTGTATTACTAGCTAAAAATGCATGAATACCAAAGTTTTTTACGCCTTTTTCTTTTAAAATTTTAAACCCTTCAAAAAGTTGCTCTGTTGTAAATCCATATTTTGCATCTCCTGGATTATCCATGATACTTGTACTAATTTTAAACACACCGCCTGGATTGTATCTACAACTCATAGTCTCTGGAAATTCAC
>JAWXVD010000155.1:0-7071 GCA_044425705.1 Eubacteriales bacterium
ATTTAATTATTGGTGGAACTACACCATCTGTGAATTTAGCAAGGTTAATTAAAGAACATAGTGATATTAAAATAAATGTATTGATAAGACCACGTTTCGGAGACTTTCTCTATACGGAAGAAGAAATTGAAATCATGTGTAGAGATATTCTTATGTTTAAAGAAGCAGGAGTAAACGGGATTGTGATTGGGGCATTGACTGCGGAAGGTAGATTAAATATGCCTGTCATGAAAAGATTGATGGAAGTAGGAAGTGGTCTTGAGGTAACATTGCACAGAGCCTTTGATATGACAGAAGACCCATATCAAGCATTAGAAGATGCGATTGCGTTAGGCGTGAACACTATTTTAACATCGGGCCAACAGCAAAGTGCTGAAAAAGGCAAAGCCTTATTAAAAGAATTGCGAGAAAAGGCTGGTGACCGAATTGAAATTATGGCTGGTGCTGGAGTAAAAAAAGAAAATATAAAAATCATTCATGAGTATACAGGAATTACTACATTTCATGGTACTGGTAGAAAAGATTCTGTAGATAGTGGAATGATATATAGAAAAAGTGAAGTGTCTATGGGATTACCAAGCCTTTCTGAATATGAAATCTGGCAAACTGATCCAGAAGAAATCAGAGAATTTGCAAAAATTGTACATTCATTATGAAATAAATAGATACAGTTCGAATTTGAAAAATTTTTAGATGGAATTTGCAAAAGAGGGTTGTATAGAGGTGACAATTCCAAAATTAGAGACATATCAACAAATTATATTTAAAATGAAATAGTGAAGCAGGCGATACAACATTGATAATTATGCTATTTTTATAATATTCTACACCTAAACATATAGAAAGTACAAAAAATATACAATGCAAACATAAAATTGACTAAAATAATATTTAAAATGAGATAAAAAACTTGACAAAAATTGCATTAATTTATATAATTTCTATATAGTATAACAAAAGGTTGGTATATAACACAGACAGAAAGTGAGGGCGTAGATATGTTTGGAATTACGAGAGTGCAAGATGGAAAATGGCTTTTTGGAGTTTGTAATGGTATTGCAAAACGTATAGGTTGGAATCCATTATGGGTTAGAATAATTTGGTTAGTTTTGGGAGCAGCTGGAAGTGTTGGATTTTGGTTATATATTGCAGCAATCTTTATCTTCCCAAAAGAATAAGAATGTGTGATGAATACATAGGCTGAAAATTAAATTTTGCAACTACAATTTAGTTGATTGGTGTTTATCAGTATGAAGAGTAAGAACTAGGAGATATCCTAGTTCTTTTTTTGCGTAAATAATAAGTGTTGACAAATAATATTATACGTTATATAATATAAAACAAACAATACTATATGGCATATAATATTGTAATAAATTTATTTAGTAAAGATACTATGAGATTAGATAAAGTAATGGAGGTGTTTAGATGGTATTTAATACTGGTGCAGCCTTACTTGATGCAATTGTTCTAGCGGTTGTTTCTAGAGAAGTGGATGGAACGTATGGATATAAGATTACACAACAAGTACGAATGGCTATTGAATTATCAGAGTCTACTTTATACCCTGTGTTAAGACGTTTGTTAAAGGATGAATGTTTGGAAGTGTATGATATGGAGTTTGGAGGACGTAATCGGCGGTATTATAAGATTACAGAAAAAGGTGTTGTACAATTAGGATTATACGAAAGTGAATGGAAAATATATTCAAAGAAAGTAACAGGTATGTTTGAGGGAGGTGTTGAGTGTGAATAAATACGAATTTTTAAATGAATTAGAACAATTATTGAATGCTATTTCATTTGAAGAAAAGGAAGAAGCTTTACAATATTATAGAGACTATTTTGAAGATGCAGGTTTAGAAAATGAAGAAGATGTAATACGTGCATTAGGAACACCTGGACAAGTTGCAGGAAATATATCAAGTGGTTTGAGTGATGAAAATAGGGAAAAGGGTGAATTTAACGAAACTGGATTTGAAGGTTATTATGCAGAACCTAAAAGCGAAGTGCAGAATATAAAAACAATAAGCAAGTTTAATTCAGCAATGCTTATTTTATTGATTATTGCAGGTGTGTTTATTTCACCTTTTCTGGGTGCGGTTGGTAGTGGTGTATTAGGAATTTTTTCTACCATAGTTATAATTGTCATTTGTATTATCTTTGGTACTGCAATAGCAGGAATTGCAATTATTGTGGTTGGAACTATGTTGCTATTGGCTGGAATTACTACGATGATATCTTCCTTTTATGGAGGGGTGTGTATAGTGGGAGCAGGATTTTTTCTTCTTGGACTAGGGATACTGTTGACTATGCTAGGTGTGAAAATTATCACAGTTATTGTGCCATGGATTGTGGGAAAGATTGTGAAAGTGTGTAAGTTGCCATTTTTTAAGAAAGATGTGGGGTGCTAAGTATGAAAAAAACTACAATAGGGTGTGTTATAGTGTCGTGCATCCTTATGATTGTGGGATTGAGTCTGATTGTGGTAGGTGGTGTTTTTGGTGGACTATCTTACCTAAAAGATATAGCGGATAATAATAAAGAAATTAGTAATGATATTATTTCTACCTATACTTATCGAATCAGCGGTAACTATCATTCTACAATATCTGCAGATAGTATTGATTCTTTCGAGATTGAAGTGGATAAGGCAAAGGTTCTTTTGAAGGAACATGAAGAAGATAAGATAGAGGTTACAGTAAATAATGATAAAAATGTAGAAGTACATGTAGACGGTAACGCATTGCAGATTGAACAAAACGATGTAATCTTTGGAGAAGAATGTGAAATTATCATTTATATTCCATTCAATAAAGTATTTCATGAAGTTTCATGTAGCTTGGGAGATGGAAGTATGACCTTACATAATGTTGCTGCAACAGAAATAGAATTGGAAGTGGGTGCTGGGGAGATAGAAATTGATTATTTAGAGAGCCAGAACTTAAGTGCTGAAATTGGAGCGGGACAATGTGCAGTAAAAAATGGTTCAGTACAAGATGCAGAGGTCGAAGTGGGGATGGGACAATTTACATGGAATGGGATGATATCTCATAACATGGAAGCTGAATGTGGCATTGGACAAATGAGTGTATATTTAGAAGAGGAAGAAGAATATTATAGTTATACATTGACTAGTGGAATCGGTAAAATTGGAATAGGAGATAGTTCATATTCAGGAGTTACATCAAAACAAATTGATAATGTTAATGCAAATGCTACCCTGTTGCTGGAGTGTGGTATTGGTCAGATAGAAATTTATTTTGGAAATGAGATAATTGATTAATCATAGGAAAAAGTTGTTATAGGTCACAAATGAACAGTAATAAAAAATGAGTATACTAAAAGGTGAAAAAGGAGAGTGCAAAGATGAATAATGACATGAAAAAATTAACAAAATCTAGAAATAATAAGATGATTTGTGGTGTATGTGGAGGAATTGGAAATTATTTCAATATGGACCCTACAATGATTAGATTGTTGTGGATTGTTTTTAGCTTTTTCGGTGGTTCTGGAGTATTAGCTTATATTATTGCTGCAATTATTATTCCAGAAGAGTTGGGATGAAAAAATTTCACTATTACAAGTAAATTGCTTTTGACATTATCCGAGCAAATGCAGGAAATTTTCAAAACAAACACCTTCCACAACAGGAATACATAAATCAGAAGAGGCTTTTGTACAAGTGCTAATAAAAGTAGCAGCACTTTCTACAGAGGCCTTAAAATCTTCACCTTTTAGTGCTTTTGCAGCAACAATAGATGCAAAAATATCTCCAGTACCAGGTCTGGATTCTCCTGCTATAGGGGTAGAAACGGATACTGTATATGGAGTGGAAGTATTTTCGCTAATGAAATTTACAAAATATTGATCGTTATGGATTCCGGTAATCACAACTTTGGTAGGGCCTAAAGAATGTAATTTATTAGCAATAAGGCATAATTCTTCTTCAGACCAGCTTTCTTTATAGACAGAGTCCGTCAACAAACATGCCTCAGTAATATTAGGAGTAATAATAGTAGCTTGTTTGACTAAGCTTTTCATTTCATTACAAAGCTCAGGTGTAATGGATTTATAAGATTTTCCGTGGTCGCCCATAACTGGATCAATGATAATTTGAAATACATTAGATGAAACAAAAGTTGAGTCCGAAGTATGTTTCTTGTTCCAAAGTATTTTTTGTTGAATGATAAAATCTTCTACGATTTTAATCTGTTCTACGGAACCAAGGTAACCGCTGTATATACCGTCAAATGAAAGTTGCAATTCACTCCAGACGTTTAGATAATCAGGTAATTTTTCTGTATAGTCATCCATGTAATAAGTAGGAAATGCCATGTGATTAGAAAAAATAGAAGTAGGTACAGGACAACCTTGTACCTTTAATGCGCTTACAACAGGTAAAGCCACTGTAAAAGAACAGCGGCCAAATCCTGAAATATCGTTAATAATTGCTAATTTTTTTGGTATGGTATATTGTTTCATTGTTTCCTCAATTTCGTTAGATTATAATGAAATATTTAAAGTTAATGTGTTTCCTTATTAGTTTTACCATTCTTCTTTTCAAAAGTAAAGAACATGCCAGCTTTTAGTAAAACTGGTCGTAGTGCCATATATATGATTACAGATGCAATTGTCGAAGTAATAGCATTAATGCTAGTAGCAGCAACATTCCATGCTAATGTAAGATCAGCAGCAGGTTTTCCTAATATCAATAATTTATAGTAATAGCCAACCAATGGATCAAAAATCACATTAAATAATAAGCCACTAACAGATGCTAGGATTACCCATTTTAAAACTTTTTTCTTGTCGTGTATTAAGGTGATGTGACCCAGATTGTGAGCGACGAAACCTACAATTAAACCGATACAAAGTTTTAGAATAAATGTCTTTGGAGCATAAAGAATATAGATAGGGTCAAATAAGTCACCAATTGTCATACCTAGAGAACCACCCAGACCACCGTACATACCGCCAAGGATTAAAGCACCTAGTACACAAACAGCATTGCCTAAATGTATAGAAGTGGCATCACCACCAGGTAGTGCGATTTTAATTTGTAAAAAAGTAAACACTACATAGGATAGTGCAGCGAATACACCTGTTAAAACTAATTTTTGAATTTTTTCATTTCTCATGTTAATAAATCATCCCTTCCTCATTGCATTATAAGAATACGTTTATAATGCTTGCTAGTAAAATTTTAATGTCATAATAGAGAGCGTGTGATAAATAATGTTTTTATTTACACGCTGATTTTAGTATATGTAAATTCGAATTTATTTAGTTACTGTAACTGTATTTTATTATATCTAAAACTGGATTTATAAAAAGTTCCAATTTTGATTAAAATAACCAGTCCAGTTTTGGGGTGCTGAACTAAAAATGAATGGTAATGAGCAGTTCTAGTTATTGTTTAACAGTAGTATTAGTAACAGAATACGTGTGAACTATTACAAATATTATGATACGAATAACATATGATACCAATTGACATATATAGCAGAGAGAAGTATGATAAAAGTAGAAAGTAAATAGTTATAGGTCATGTGCGAACTGTAACAGAAAATACCTACAGATTGTTAGATTGGAGAAAAAATGAACTTCTCAAAAAGTATCAAGTGGTTTGTGAAAAATTGGTTTTATGTGGTGATAGGAGGACTAATTTTTCTGCAAATTTTAGTATTTGGAATTAGTGGTGAATCAAGTTATATTGCAATTCATGATAATCTAGACTTATTTGTATCTCATTTTAAAATGTTAAAAGATGGGAATACCTTTTTTTCGCAGGAAGCTACCTTACCTATGCTTTCACAGATTAGCCGAGATGCATTTGCTTCAGAATTTTCATTGTACAATATCTTATATGCAATCTTTCCTGTTTTTGTAGCCTATATGATAGGCTATGCATTAAAGATTATCATAGGGTTTATAGGAATGAACATGTTGTTCATGGAATTATATGGAAGAACGCAGTATGAAACATATCGCCCGATTGCTTGGCTGGTAGGATTTGGATTTGGATTAATTCCTGTTTTTCCAGCATATGGAATTGCCTTTACTTCTATACCATTGGTGATTATTCTTATAAAGAAAATAGCAAAGGAATCTAAATGGTGGCACTATATTTTATTGTTCTGTTACCCATTGCTTTCTTATTTTTCGTATTTTGGTTTTTTTATTTTAGGATATATGGTGATCGGCTTTTTTATATTATGGATTATCCAGAAAAAAATAAATACAAGTTATTTCATAGCAATTCCTATTTTGGCAAGCGGCTATGTAGTTTTTGAATATAGATTATTCAGACAAATGTTGTTTTCTAGTGAAGTTACCATTAGAGAAACTATGGTAAATGCAGATTCTACCTTGTTTGAAGTTTGTAAGTCTATCATCAATGTATTAAAAGAAAGTATTTTTCATGCACAAGATTCTCATAAATATCTTATTTTACCAGTATGCATTATCTTTTTAGTTGTGGTAAATGGGAAAAAAGCTATACTGAAGATAAAGAAAAGACGAGAAGAAAAAGGGAAATCTTTATCTAGTAAAATAGTAGTTGAACAAAAAAATGGAGAAAAGAGAGAAGATTTAAAAAATGTTCGTTTCTTCAACTGGACCATGGCGTTTATTTTATTTAATGGGATTATATATGGATTATACGAATTTCTTCCGTTTCGTAATTTGTTTGAATTTTTGTTACCGCCAATGAAAGGTTTTCAATTTAATAGGACGTTATATTTCAATCCATTCCTATGGTATCTGGCATTTTTCTTTGTATTAAAGTATTTATATGATAGAACATCAAAAAAATGGAGGGTAAGTGCAAATATTTTAGCGATTGCTTGTGTTTTTATTGTGATGTTTGTGCCACAGGTGTATAATGATTTTTATAGTACCTGTTACAATAAAGCGTATCAAATTATAAAACAGAAAGAATCAAGTACCTTGAATTTTGAGGAATTTTATTCAGTTGAGTTGTTTGATATGATGAAAGAGGATATGGATTATACAAGTGAAAATGCAGTAGCGTATGGAATTCATCCAGCCGTATTACATTATAATGGGA
>JAWXVD010000156.1:0-7056 GCA_044425705.1 Eubacteriales bacterium
TTAGCGTATGGCAAGATTTTCGGATATTATAGGACAAGAGCAGATGAAAGAACATTTGCAAACAGCATTAAGTACGGGTAAAATATCTCATGCTTACATTTTTGATGGAGAAAAAGATGCTGGTAAAGAATTTATTGCAAATATTTTTGCTATGGCATTACAATGTGAAAATCAAGAAGATGCGCCATGCCAAGAATGTCATTCTTGTAAACAAACTTTAAGTAAAAATCAACCTGATATCATATATGTAACCCATGAAAAACCAAATACAATAGGGGTGGATGATATTCGTCTGCAAGTAAATCAAGATGTAGATATTAAACCGTATGCGAGACCTTGGAAAATTTATATTATTCGGGATGCTGAAAAAATGTCTACGCAGGCACAAAATGCATTGTTAAAAACGTTGGAAGAACCACCTAGTTATGCGGTTATTATTCTATTAACAAGTCAAATAGAGTTATTATTACCTACTATTTTAAGTAGATGCATTACCTTGCATTTTAAATCAGTAGAGGATAGTAAAATCAAGAAGTTTTTAATGGAAGAGATACAAGTACCAGACTATCAAGCGGAAGTCTGTGTGGCATTTGCAAGAGGAAATGTAGGAAAGGCAAAGTCGTTAGCGCGTAGTGAAGAGTTTGATACGATTAAGAATGAAGCCATTACATTGATGAAATATCTAGATCAAATGGAAATCAATGAAATTGTAGGAGCGATTAAGCAAATTAATGAACATAAATTGTCAATTAATGACTATTTAGATATTATTTCAATTTGGTATCGAGATATTTTACTGTTTAAAGCAACCAATGATTTAAATCACTTGATTTTTAGAGAAGAAATACAGTATATTAAGAAGGTAGCCAATAAGAGTGGATATGAAGGCATTGAAATTATTATCAATGCCATCGAAAAAGCGAAGGTAAGATTGCGAGCAAATGTAAATTTCGATTTGACAATGGAATTGCTTTTCTTAACCATTCGAGAAAATTAAAGGAATATGTGAGGTATATAGATGATTAAGGTAATAGGAGTACGTTTTAGAACAGCAGGGAAGATTTATTTTTTTAACCCAAATCACCTGCCAATAAGACGTGGAGATTATGTGATTGTTGAAACAGCTAGAGGAGTAGAATTTGGAACAGTAGTTTGTAATCCGAAGCTAGTGGAAGAAGAAACGGTAATACAGCCATTGAAGCCAGTGCTTCGTGTTGCTAATAAAAAAGATATAGAACAAGAAAGTGCAAATAAAGAAAAAGAAAAAGAAGCCTTTAAGGTTTGTTTAGAAAAAATTCGTAAGCATAAATTAGACATGAAATTGATAGATGCAGAATATACATTTGACAATAATAAAGTATTATTTTATTTTACAGCAGATGGAAGAATTGATTTTAGAGAATTAGTAAAAGACTTGGCAGCAGTATTTAAAACGAGAATTGAATTAAGACAAATTGGAGTGAGAGACGAAACAAAAATTGTAGGCGGAATTGGAATCTGTGGCCGTCCACTTTGTTGCCATACGCATCTGTCTGAATTTGTTCCTGTTTCTATTAAAATGGCGAAAGAACAAAATCTATCATTAAATCCTACTAAAATATCGGGTGTGTGCGGTAGGTTAATGTGTTGCTTGAAACATGAAGAAGAAACATATGAAGAATTGAATAAAAAATTGCCGAATATTGGCGATGTGGTAACCACAAAAGAGGGTGTGAAAGGCACTGTACAAAGTATCAGTGTGTTACGACAAAAAGTAACGGTATTGTTTGAAAAGAATGATGAAAAAGAAATTCAAGATTTCAAGGTAGAAGAATTAAAATTTAGAAAGAAATTCAAAAAAGAAAAGATAGATGTACATGATAAAGAATTAAAAGAATTGGAAAAATTGGAGCGTAAAGAAAATAAATCTAAATTAAATGATGATAAGAAATAAGGTTATATATGGATATAATTTTAAAAGAAAACGAAAAAATTGAAGATTTACAAAGAAACGGTTATCGAATTATTCAAGATTCGAACCGTTTTTGTTTTGGGATGGATGCAGTATTATTATCTACATTTGCAAAGGCGAAGGCAGGCGATGCTGTATTAGATATGGGAACAGGCACAGGAATTATTCCTATTTTGATGGCAGGAAAGACAAAATCTTCTAAATTTATGGCATTAGAAATCCAAGAAGAAAGTGCAGACATGGCAAGGCGTAGTGTGGCATTAAATCAATTGGAGGATAGGATTACTGTGGTAGATGGAGATATTAAACAAACAAGACAAATTTTTCTACCAGCCTCTTTTGATGTAGTAACTTGTAATCCACCCTATATGATTGGACAGCATGGGATTGTGAATCCAGAAAGTCCCATGGCTATTGCTAGACACGAGATTTTATGTACACTAGAAGATGTGATTAGTCAAGCGGCAATAGTATTAAAGCCAGGTGGTAATTTTTATTTGGTTCATAGACCATTTCGTTTGGCTGAAATTATGACTACTTTAGCGAAATATAAATTGGAGCCAAAAAGAATGCAGTTGGTATATCCTTTTGTAGATAAGGAACCCAATATGGTTTTAATTGAAGCAAATCGAGGAGGAAGACCTAGATTAACAGTAGAAAAGCCATTGATTGTGTATCAAGAACCAGGAAAATATACAGACGAAATATATGACATTTATGGATATTAGAAAGGATGGTTGTGACAATATAATGACAGGTACTTTATATTTATGTGCAACACCTATTGGAAACTTAGGAGATATCACAAAAAGGGTGGTTGAAACTTTGCAAGAGGTGGATATTATCGCAGCAGAAGATACTAGAAATAGTATTAAGCTATTAAATCATTTTGAGATTAAAACGCAGATGACTAGTTATCATGAATTTAATAAATATGAAAAAGGCGATGTATTAGTAGGTTGGTTGCAAAGTGGAAAAAATATTGCCTTAATCACAGATGCAGGCACACCTGCCATTTCTGATCCAGGTGAAGTTTTGGTACAAAAATGTCAAGCGGCAGGTATTCCAGTTACGTCTTTACCAGGAGCAGTGGCATGTATTACGGCATTAACGCTGTCTGGACTTAGCACAAGGCGTTTTTGTTTTGAAGGATTTTTGCCTACAGATAAAAAGGAAAAAAGAGCAGTGCTAGAGGATTTAGCCAGAGAATCACGAACTATTATTTTGTATGAAGCACCTCATCATTTAAAATCAACATTGGCAGAGCTACATCAAGCAGTAGGCGAAAGAAAAATAACGATTTGTAGAGAGCTGACAAAGAAATTTGAAACGATTTTTCCCACTACTTTAGAGAAGGCATTAGCATATTATAAAGAAAATGAACCAAGAGGTGAGTATGTGCTTGTTTTAGAGGGAAAAAGTCATAAAGAACAAGAGGAAGAAAGGCAGGCATCTTTTGAAGAAATCTCAATAGAAGAACATATGAAAATATATGAAGATAAAGGGGTTTCGAGAAAAGATGCAATGAAAGCAGTTGCTAAAGATAGGGGAGTTAGTAAACGAGATGTTTATCAATACTTACTATCTGTAGAATAAACAAGAAGAGAAGAATAGGATATGCTATTTTGTATCATCAGCAATATCCTTTTAAAGAGTTGTAAAACAGAAAGGGAAAGGTGTTAGGATGTATCAAGCAAGTGAAAAAAGATATGAGAAGATGGAGTATTTTAGATGCGGAAATAGTGGATTAAAGTTACCAGCAGTTTCCTTAGGACTGTGGCATAATTTTGGAAGCACAGGTAATATGGAGAATATCAAAGACATGTGTTTTACTGCCTTTGATGAAGGGATTACGCACTTTGATTTGGCTAATAATTACGGTCCAGTACCAGGTGCTGCAGAAGAAAATTTTGGAATTGTATTAAAACAAGATATGAAAGCATATCGTGATGAAATGGTTATTTCTACAAAAGCAGGTTATACTATGTGGGATGGACCTTATGGAGATTGGGGATCTAAAAAATATTTAGTATCTAGTCTTGATCAAAGTTTACAACGAATGGGCTTAGAATATGTAGATATTTTTTATCATCACAGACCTGATCCAGAAACACCATTAGAAGAAACGATGCTTGCATTAGATGGTATTGTAAAAAGTGGAAAAGCGTTATATGTTGGAATTTCTAACTATAATAAGGTAGAGACAGAAGCAGCTATGAAGATTCTTGCAGAATTAAAGACACCATTTATTATCAATCAAAGAAGATATTCTATGTTTGATAGAAATATCGAAGAAGATAATTTGAAATCTTTTGCAGCGCAAAATGGATGTGGTATTATTGCATTCTCACCATTGGCACAAGGACTATTAACAAATAAATATTTACATGGTATTCCAGCAGATAGCAGAATTAAAACAGATGGAAGATTTTTACATGAAAGCGATGTATCTGGAGAAAATTTAGCAAAAATCACTGCATTAAATGAGATTGCTGCGGCTAGAGGACAGTCTTTATCACAAATGGCATTGTCTTGGATTTTGCGTGATGGAGAAGTGACAAGCGTGTTAATCGGCGCATCTAGAGCTAGCCAGATTACAGAAAATGCAAAGATTGTAGGAAATACAAAATTTGATGCCAGCGAACTAGAGGCAATCGATAGAATTTGTGGGCTGATTTAAAGGCTGATGAAATTATTTTTGTCCTAATGAGGGATTATGCGGCAAGATTACCGATACTATCTAGGGAAAGGGACGCTTCCGCTCAATTAAAAACACAGTGGTACTAACGTTTGAAAGTACCAAACGTAAGTGCCAGTGTTTTTATATGCCCTGTCCATAGATAGTATTGGCAATCTTGTAACTTGAAGTTATATGTAGGACAAAAATAATAATAAAAAAGTATTGACAATTGGGGTAAATGTGAATATACTTTGAGTGTCAAAGTAATTAAAATGAGTAAAATTTTATAAAGTAATTTGTTCCTAAGAGGAATAAAAATGGTTACCGTGTGAACTGTAACTAAAGATATTAATTTAAGAGAAGGAAGGTTATTGATATGTTAGAAAAAATTGCAGACATTATTAGAGAACAGTTAAATTTAGACGGAGTAGAAATTACAGAAGCAACTTCATTTAAAGAAGATTTAGGAGCAGATTCATTAGATCTTTTTGAACTTGTTATGGCGTTTGAGGAAGAGTATGAAATTGAAATTCCATCGGAAGATTTAGAAAATATCACAACAGTTGGTGCAGTATTAGAATACATCAAAAGCCAAGAAGCGTAAGGTTCACAGTAGAGGTATAAGAAAAAATGAATACTAAAATAACAGATCTTTTGGGAATTAAGTATCCTATTATTCAAGGTGGTATGGCTTGGGTTGCAGAATATCATTTGGCGGCAGCAGTAGCTAATGCTGGTGGGTTAGGATTAATAGGAGCAGCTGCAGCACCAGGAGAAGTGGTGCGGGAGCAGATTATCGAGGCTAAAAAGTTGACCGATAAACCTTTTGGTGTGAATATTATGTTGATGAATCCCAATGCAGATGATGTGGCTAGAGTGGTAGTTGAAGAAGGCATTAAAGTGGTGACTACAGGTGCTGGAAATCCTGCTAAGTATATTCCTATGTGGAAAGAGGCTGGTGTTAAAGTGATACCAGTTGTTGCAAGTGTAGCTATGGCGAAAATGATGGAACGAGCTGGAGCGGATGCAGTTGTAGCAGAAGGCATGGAAGCAGGTGGTCATATTGGAGCAGCTACTACAATGACATTGGTGCCTCAAATTGTAGATGCAGTAAAAATTCCAGTGATAGCAGCAGGTGGTATCGGTGATGGAAGAGGATTCGCAGCGGCTATGATGTTAGGTGCGCAGGGTGTGCAGATGGGGACTAGATTTATTGTAGCTAAGGAATCTATTGTTCATGAAAATTATAAACAAAAAGTCTGTAAGGCAAAAGATATTGATTCTGAAATTACAGGTACATCAACAGGACATCCAGTACGCCAGTTGAGAAATCAAATGACTCGAGAATATTTAAAGTTAGAAAAGCAAGGTGCAAGTCTTGAAGAGTTAGAATATATGACATTGGGTGCATTGCGTAAAGCCGTTATGGAAGGTGATGTTGTGAATGGAACTTTAATGGCAGGACAGATTGCAGGGTTAGTAAAATGCCAACAGACTTGTGAAGAAATTATTTTAGAAATTATGGCGGAAGCAAAAGAGTTATTACATATTGCCCAGTAGTAAGTATTCTAAAACAACCTGTTTACATAGGGGTGAGTTGAATCATTGAGAGATGCATGTAATATTATAAAGAGGCTGATTTTAGTAAAATAAAGGACGGATATAGTCCTTTATTTATTAAGCAATTACTTTGAATATCAAAGCAATTGCTTGTCATATATGATTGAAACAGCCAATGTATAGGTTAATGTTACAGGTCCCATGTGAACTGTAACATTTATAGAGGATGATGTACTATTGTTTGATAAGGAAAGGGTTGAAGAATAAGATGAACAAAATTGCAGTGATTTTTCCAGGACAAGGGGTTCAACATATGGGCATGGGAAAAGATTTTTATGATCAGTTTCCAGTCAGCAGAGAAGTGTATCAATTAGCTAGCAGAGTAAGTGGATTGGATGTAGAAAGTTTATGCTTTGAAGAGAATGAAAATATTCATATTACAGAGTATACACAGTTGGCTTTGTTGACAACAGAAGTAGCTATGCTAAAGGTATGGGAAGAAAAAGGAATCAAAATTCATGCAACGGCAGGATTAAGCCTAGGAGAATATGGTGCTTTGGTGGCAGCAAAAGTGTTATCTATGGAAGATGTTTTTTATGTAATCAGACAAAGAGGTATTTATATGCAAGAAGCAGTGCCAACTGGTGGGGCTATGACAGCAGTGCTGGGAATGCCTATGGAGTTGATAGAGAATGTATGTAATGAAACAGAAGGTGTTGTTTCCATTGCAAATTATAATTGTCCGGGACAAATAGTTATCACAGGAGCAAAAGAAGCGGTAGATCAAGCAGCTGAAAAATTAAAAGAATTGGGAGCGAAACGATGTATTCCATTAAAGGTAAGTGGACCATTTCACTCAGCATTG
>JAWXVD010000157.1:0-6986 GCA_044425705.1 Eubacteriales bacterium
GCAAGCACCAACAAATTCGCCATTGGCACGTTTTGACTTCAATGCACTTCTTGTCTTTTTAGAAATATCTCGGCTATATGCGTCGTTTAGCAATGTCTTTAGGGTAACTCCCAGTTCTTCAGATAGGTTATTTTCATTGATGGTATCTATCCCATCAGAAACAGCTATAAACCGAACTCCATACTTAGGGAATACCTCTCTTAAATAACGTCCAGTATCAATGAACTCACGTCCCAAACGGCTTAAATCTTTGCAGATAACGCAATCTACTTTCTCGGCTAAAATATCCCTCATAAGTTCATTGAAAGCAGGGCGATCATACACCAAGCCTGTGACACCATCATCAAGGTGTTCGCAGATGATTTGAATATCGCTATTTTTCGCAACAAAATCTTGTAGAAATTTTCGCTGATTTCCCAAACTTTCGCTTTCGCCAGTTCGCTCATCGCTATTAGAAATACGCATATACAATGCGGCTTTATAAATTTTTGACATAAAAAATCACTCCTTATAATTTTACGGACTTTCCCTGTAAAATATAAAGAGTGATAGCGTGCCTTATATAACGATGGCTCAAAAGCAATCGTATTTATTCTTTTTCCAATAAGACTATACCACATTAAAGCGAGAAAGTCAAGTGTGCTCCACAATATAATTTTTACAATAAAATGCCTGCAAGACATTCTTCCAAGCTAAGACCGTTTTTAGCAAAACTAACCTTAACTTGATATTTTCCACACATAAAATTGTTTGGGTCACGAATTTGTGTCACATATTCTTCAATTCGTTTTTCTTTCGGAAGCGAAGCATCAATTTTTACATCGTTAATGTCTACTAATTTTTTTGTTTCTTTCATGGTAAATACCTCCTTTATCTTCTAAATGAAACACATTTGCCTACAAGATTAAACTTATAGGCAAAAATCTTGCATTTGTATTGCAGTTAGGTGATGGGAGAGAATACCCATCACCATAACCGCTCCTTTGTTTTGAATGCTTTTAATGTTTGTTTGTTGTATTGTATTCTAAGATAGCAGGGCTATCTCGTGGCTCGATTCCCAATACTGGAATATTCAAGTGATGATAGGTAAATCCCATAGATCCACCGATAGGTGTTAATGACAGGTGACTAGGCTGTCCACCATATTCGCAGAAATCCCCGTTGACCGTGGGACACGGTTTGATGGTCTGCTTTAACTAAAACTTCGCTCGCACCTTAGAAAATAGTTCTTGTTTACAAGGAATATCCTTGCAGGAGGTCTTGGCGGTCTTAAACCTAAAATTTTAAAGCAGAAACTTGAATACTGATATTAAATTTTCAAGGAACAGCAGAGGGGTGAAAATATGTCCCTCTACTATATAGGACTCAAACAGGGTGAAAGTTAGGGCGGTTTACAAATCCTTTTTCAAGTTATTTAATTTTGCTATTACTTTGTCTACCGATTCCTTAACAGACACTTTTGAGCAATTCTCCATTTTGGCAATCTCAGTGAGAGAATACCCCATAACACGATGAAGATTAAATCTTCTT
Organism: Eubacteriales bacterium; assembly: GCA_044425705.1. Classification (GTDB taxonomy): domain Bacteria; phylum Bacillota; class Clostridia; order Lachnospirales; family Lachnospiraceae; genus JAWXVD01. The sequence continues at coordinate 1,531 of JAWXVD010000157.1, forward strand.
TGTTGCGTTTCAGTACAGGTTGCAATCACTGCTTGTGCCTGTTTCAAATCATGCTGATGAGCCAGCTTTTCAGGGATTGAAACAGTATGTAATCTGTTTGGTAACATATATTCCTCTATAAATTCTTCATCGGTTCTGTGCCTTTGGTATTCCTTTTTGATACGCTCATTGTATCTTCTTTCTTCCTCGAAAAGTTCGTGAATTTCCAAAGTCACCTCGATGAACACATATTTGCCATTGCTGTCTTTAACCTTTACATAAAATGACATAAAAATGTCCTCCTTTAAATTTTTGAAAGTCGTGAAACATTCAAAAACAAAGGAGGCGCTCTTATATTGTAGTAATAGCTTGTATTTTTAGTTTTGGTGATAAAATGAAAAATGCCGAAAACAGTACAAACCATGTTTTCGGCAGTTTTATTGCATATTAAATTAAGGTCATTGCTATTTTTTTGAACAGTGCAAATTCTTATCAAAAATCATTATACCGTCCCCTTACTATCTCTGCTACTTGATCATTTTATTGATTAAATATTACTATAAAAAAACTATGTTTTATAATAGTAAGGACGGAATCGGTAATAATAAGGACGAAATCTCTAAAACTATGTCGATTTTATTGAAAATATCTGCTCGGAAACATGATTTTGTTGCACATTAGGTGAAGGTAATACCCTCATAATTTTGTCCGTAGCTATTATCGTAGTCCTTTTCATAAATTCCCAAAGTCTGATTATATCCGTATTGATATTGCATACTTTCAATTTCCGTCAGTTCATCGGGCATAAAAAAATCCGCTATCATTGACAGCGGACTGGTGAGAATATATAAGATAAAGGCTATAAGTAGTAGCAGGGTGATTACCGGGGCAAGGATAATCATTAAAACTGTTTTTCTCATCCACAGCAACATCTATTACTATTTTGGATAAGATTTTTGCAAGTGCAGGGTTTGGCATAAGCTAAAGCCTCCTTTCGTACAACAAAAAGACGGCTAAATGTAAACATTAAGCCGTCTTTAATGATATTCGCTTTTAAAGTGCGATGTTTGCTATAAAAAACAATACTAAAAATCCTGTTAAAAAGTACATGAATGTAAGGGCTTTTTTTTGTGCGGTTGAAGAAAAAGCGGCAAAAGACAATAATAGCATCACAAGCGAGTATATTACCGTATAATGTGTACCAGATGTACCACTTGACCACGCTTTCAATCCAACACTACTTAAAATATTATCCCCTATACAATAACCATTTTCCCAAGTTGATGAAAAAAAGCTGTCAAAACGCAATGAAAATATGACTGAAAAAATCATCAGCAAAATCGCCATAACCCTTAATACTATTTTCTTGTTTAAAGTTATTTTCTTAAACATATAACCTCCAACTCCTTATTTACGTCTAATCCTCAACGGATACAGTTGCTGAAACATTTCCATCTTTGTCACAAATCAATTTTAAATAAACATTGCAATCTTGTATGGTCAAACCACCGCTTACACTACCATTTACTTCTCCTTCAACTCCGCCTATATCTCCGCCAACACTTCCACCTAATTCAAAATCAAGTGACCAATCATAGTAAGCATCTGCATAGCAAAATGCCTTTTTATTGTATGTAGTACGTTTGACATCCTCTTCCCAAGATGAACAATCCCACATAATTAAGACACCCTTAGAGTATCCGGCATCTTCAAGGTAAGGTGTAGGTGTATTTATTCCGTCATAAGTGAACTCACCTTTTACATAGGTTTCAACAATCTTACCACCTAATAAGTTTTTAATTTCATATGAAGTGCGATATACTCCTGTACTATCAGCTCTAGTTGCTCGATTGAATTCATCTAATTTTTCTGTTTCCATGATGCCAAAATCACCTGTTGAATAAAAATCAACTTGAATATTTTCATTAACTTTAACAGTGTCAATTACATCTATTGTAGTTATGTCATCTACTGATCTTAATTGTACGGTAGGCTCAAGTGGATTTTCTTCCAAAAGAGCCACTAAAAGATCATCACGTTCCTCGTCAGAAGACGTATCTGCAACAATTTGAATAATATTCGATTTAATTTGAGATTGTGACATTACTGTTGGTTCAGATGCAAATGCAGTTGCAGATAATGATGCCATCATAGCTAAAGATAGCAATACAGAAATAATTTTTTTCATGATTAATTTTCTCCTAAATTTCATTTTAATTTTTTTTGCAAAATAACAACTCCTGCTGTTACCATAATTCCTAAACTCATCACAAAAGCAAAGTTATTTAGCCCTGCAATAAGTAAAATAGAAATTATGCAACACTCAATTACTAAGTTACGAATTGTTATTTTACGATAATGTTGTTTCTCCACTTCATCAAGTGGTTTGTTTTTTGCTCCTACAGGAGCGAGTTTTAGAATTATCGGGATTGATACAAGCAATATAAAAATACTTATTGGTAGCATATACCAAGTCGGTGTTATTTTTACAACTGTAAGCACCAAGACCATAATTCCGCTTGACATAATATAGCAATGAATTGCCTTTTGGCAGTGATAACCTCCTGCGTACATACGAATAGCAGAAAATGAAAATAAAAACACTATACTTTCCCAAAATAGTCCAAATATACAGCCTAAAACAGCGGTGGTTATGATACTCAACCCTTGCGTTATAGCAGATTTCAAGCCATATACAATAATTTCTTTATCTTTTACAGTATTTTTTTCGCTTTTTACAATCATATCAGCAAGATTATCTAATATTGAACTAACCATTAAAATTTACGCAACTTTTTAGCAGATTCGGGTAATTCAGGCTCGTGCAGAATAAATCCACAGTGCCTATTAGCTGCAACTGTAGTAATAACAAGTGCAAATGCAGATAAGATATGGCCATATTTCATAACAAATTTTTTCATATTGATATTCCTCCTTTTTACATTTAGTGCAATTCATTGACTACATATAAAATATCACAAACTACTAATAGTTTATTCCAAAAAGGACGAAACGGGTGAAAATAAGGACAAAATTAGAAAAAGAAAAAATAGCCATCATTGATAGCTATTTTTATATTTGATTTCATCATACAACAAAACTTCTAAGGTGAAAACATTTTCTGTATTTGTAATTTTAAAGTGTCCATTTTTTTGCTCAACTAAATCCTTTATGCTTTGCAAACCAATTCCATGTAATTCCTTATCTTGCTTATCTGTGACAGGAAGCCCATTTTTAAACTTTAGTTTTTTATTGTAAGGATTTGACACTTTAATAAAAAGATTATCATAGTCATCTATTATCCTTACAACTATGCTCTTCATTTCTGAGGTGTAATTATCAAAGTTTCTAACAGCATTATCTATCGCATTACCTAATATGATATATAAACTCACTTCATCAATATATGCATCATCACGAATTGATACCTTTATATCAAGCTCTATATTGCTTTCACGCATAGAAAAGAGCTTATAGTTAAGTAGCCTGTTGATGCTTTTATTCTTTGTGTATTCTATCATTTTGTCAGACAATGTATCATCAATAAGTGTGTTCAAAAAAGTTCCTACGTCCGCTAAAGATTCACTTGTATTTTCTTCAGTCTTTGATTTTAGATATAGTAGCTGATATTTTAAATCATGTTTCACTTGTCGAACTTTTTCAAATGTGTTATTGGCATTTTCTTCTAAACGCCAAAAATACTCTGCCTGATTTCTAAGTAGCGCATTTTCGTACTTTAATTTCTCAGATAATCGTAGCTTATCGAATATTGTGAAGAAAAATACATTTATAAAAATCACCAAAAAACAAAATAGAATACATATACTATAACGTATACGATAATGAAATGACAGCTGAACTAAAAAACACAATAGAAAAATACTGCATATAGGAATAACGCAGATATATAAGGAATCATAAATTGTAAGTTTCTCTAGCAAACGACGCTTACTTACATATACACTAAATCCTTTAATAATTAAAAGCATCACCAAAGTATGAATAGTAACTGCAATGAGATTTGTTATTTGTTTTAAGACAATGTTTTCGAAGTTTTCTTTTGATATAGCGATATAAAAAACACTTACAAGTATTTCTGTAATCATAATAAACACTGCATAGGAGCATGCTATAATAAATTTACTTTTCAGTGTACCTAAAAAATTCGTCGAAACTAAAAATATCAAAATAGCAGAAAGAATTACATTTAGCCAAGCTATGCTTACCAAAAAATATGTGATTGCACCTAAAATAACATAGAATGTGTACGTTACGCACTTATTTAATAATTTGTTCTTGGGTTTAAAAAATATATTTAAAGCAGAGTTGATAATGTACAGCATTAGTATGTTATTTCCAATATAAAATCCGATCTGCAAATGTACTGGCATCCGTTAACGCCACCTCTTTTCTATAAAATTCATATGCCTATTCCTTGTATCTTTACGATACTTTTCTCCAATATTGAATGTTTCACCAGTTTTTTTAATGATAACTTTATCTGATTTGATAGACACATGGTGTAAGTTAAAAACAAATGATCTGTGTGGCATTATGAATTGATTTAAGTTTTCTACATTTTGCCAAACTGATAGAAGTGTACCATAATAACACTCTTGTCCTTTCACAGTGGTTATTATGACTTCATTTCTCTTACTTTCAAAATAGACAATATCTTTCATAGGTATATGTCCCGTAGAACCTCGGCTACCATAAGTGAAAAAAACTTCATTATCTTTTTGTAGTATTGAATACGCTTTAGACAAAGCCTCTTCAAGTTTAGAAGTTTCAAGCGGTTTGTCAATAAAAGCTATCGTTCTAAAATCGAATAGTTCTTTTATTCGGTCATCATAGCTTGAAATAAAAATTATCAAATTTTCTTCGCCCGTTGTCCTGATTCTAGTAGCGGTTTCTATTCCATCTAGTCCATTCATCAATATGTCTAGCAAGATAATGTCATAATGGTTTTTGGTAATATCCTCACATAAACTTTCACCACTGGAAAATGAAGATAACTCAAATTCTTCACCCCACTTATCTTCGATCTGCCCAAGAGAAATCATGATGCGTTCTCTATCCTTTTCCATATCATCGCAATATGCAATTCTTAGCATAACATTATCCCTCCCTTATGCTTCATGATATAAGTATTATACCATACTTCACAAAGAATTTGAATGTTATAACATAAGCATTTTGCCTTTACAATACATATATGTAGTGAAGGAGAATAATTATGGAAGTTAATTATCAAGCAATCGGTAATCATATTCGCAATATACGAAAAGCAAAGAAAATTTCACAAGAAAAGTTAGCAGAAATGTCTGACTATTCTGTGACACATATCAGTCATATTGAAACAGGTTCAGCCAAAGCAAGCATTGAGGCAATACTAAAAGTAAGTGCAGCTCTTGGATGTACGCCGAATGACATTCTATGTGATAGTATGGCAGGTGCTAAAGAAACTTTTCTAAATC
>JAWXVD010000158.1:0-6962 GCA_044425705.1 Eubacteriales bacterium
AAGAGAACTTTTAGTAGCAAACATGGAAACAGAATTAGACAATATTGCAAAACAAATGTTTGAAAAAACATTGGAAAGCTGTAGTGATAAAGAAGCATATTATTGTGTGTTATTTTTAACAAAATCACTAGCAGATGTAACAACACCAATTGCTGGAAAGAAAAAAGTGTATTATATTTCAGCAGAATTTTTGATTGGAAAATTATTATCAAACAACTTAATTAATTTAGGAGTGTATGATAAATTAAGCGAAATTTTAGAAGCCAAAGGAAAAAGCATGGCGGCTATTGAAGAAGCAGAACCAGAACCATCTTTAGGAAATGGTGGTCTTGGAAGACTTGCAGCATGTTTCTTAGATTCTATTGCAACACTTGGTTTGCCAGGAGATGGAATTGGTCTGAACTATCACTTTGGTTTATTTAAACAAGAATTTAAAGACAATTTACAAACAGCAGAAAAAAATGAATGGATTGAAAAACATTCATGGTTAAATAAAACAGATCTTTCCTTTGATGTTAATTTTGGAGATAGAAAAGTTGTTTCAAGATTATATGATTTGGATGTGATTGGATATGAAAATGGTGTCAACAAATTACGTCTATTTGATATTGAGAGCATTGATGAAAGTATGATAGAAGACGGCATCACATTTGATAAGGAAGAAATTGAAAAGAATCTCACTTTGTTCCTATATCCAGATGATTCTGATGAAGCAGGAAATTTACTTCGTATTTATCAACAATATTTTATGGTAAGCAATGCAGCACAATTAATTCTTTGGGAATTAAAAGAACAACATGTAGATTTACGTAAAATGTATGACCATGCAGTAATTCAAATCAACGATACGCATCCAACTATGGTGATTCCAGAATTGATTCGTATCTTGGTAGAAGATAAAGCCTTTACGATGGATGAAGCTATTGCAGTAGTTAGCAAAACATGTGCTTATACAAACCATACAATTTTATCAGAAGCGCTTGAAAAATGGCCATTAGAATATTTAGAGAAAGTTGTACCACAATTAGTGCCTATTATCAAAGAATTAGATAAAAGAGTAGCAAAAAAATATAAAGCGAAAAATGTACAAATTATTGATGAAAATGATAGAGTGCACATGGCTCATATTGATATCCATTACGGATTTTCGGTAAACGGAGTGGCAGCCATCCATACAGAAATTTTAAAGGATACGGAATTAAATCATTTCTATAAATTATATCCTGAAAAATTCAACAACAAGACAAATGGCATCACGTTTAGAAGATGGTTACTTGCATGCAACAAAGAATTGGCAGCTTTATTATCAGAAACCATAGGGGATGGATATAAAAAAGATGCTATGGAATTAGAAAAATTATTAGCATTTAAAGATGATAATAAAGTGTTAGATGAAATTGTAGCAATCAAAACAGCTAAGAAACAAGAGTTAGCAAGTTACTTATTAGCCCATGAAGGCGTAGAAGTGGATTCAACATCTATCTTTGATATTCAAATCAAAAGATTGCATGAATACAAACGTCAACAAATGAATGCCCTCTATATCATTCATAAATACTTAGAAATCAAAGCAGGTAAAAAACCAAGTACACCAATTACTTTTATTTTTGGAGCAAAGGCAGCACCAGCTTACGTGATTGCACAAGATATTATTCATCTATTGTTAGTGTTACAAGAAATGATTAATAATGATTCAGAAGTGAAAGATTACATGAAGGTAGTGATGGTAGAAAACTATAATGTGACATATGCTGAAAAATTAATTCCAGCTTGTGATATATCAGAACAAATTTCTCTTGCATCAAAAGAAGCTTCTGGAACAGGTAACATGAAATTTATGTTAAACGGTGCTGTGACACTTGGAACTTCAGATGGAGCCAATGTAGAGATTGACGAACTGGTTGGAGATGACAATATTTACATCTTTGGTGAAAAATCAGAAACAGTTATCGATTACTATGATGCTATTATGAATGATAAAAAAGGTAAATATGTTTCTAAAGATTTCTATGAAAACAGTCCAGTGATTAAAGAAGCTGTAGACTTTATTATTGGAAAGGAAACTATGGCAATTGGTCATAAAGAAAATCTAGAGCGTCTTTATAAAGAATTGATTCATAAGGACTGGTTTATGACTTTGCTTGATTTAGAAGATTACATTGTAACAAAAGATAAAGCCTTTGCAGACTATGAAGATATGAATAGTTGGAAGAAAAAAATGCTCGTAAACATTGCAAAAGCAGGATTTTTCTCATCAGATAGAACCATTGCACAATATAATGAAGATATTTGGAAATTGAAATAATAGAAGAAGGGTTACCAGTCACGTGTGAACGGTAACCCTTCTTTTAACTATTGAATACTTTTTGGAAGAGGTAGAATAGCAGATTATTTATTACTTGCCTTTACATGACAAATCATTCGGTTTACTTGTGTATTACAATTTATTGTATTTAATAACACTTCAGGATGATTATTCTGGAAGACAACAAATAATTCGTGTGCAAATCCCTGACCAATATCCTGTACATCCCTAAAATCTAATATAATTTCTTTGAATTCTTCGAATCTTAAACTTAATCTTCTGGCCTGAGATCTTGATACAGGATAGCCATTTTCACATATTTGATTAATTGGAACCTGTGTTTTGTTAAACCCATCTTCTTGATTAGAAAACATATCAAACACCTCCTTTAAATTTTTTGATGATGTATTAGACATTTTCATAAAAATAATTGTTCCGTTTTTTTTCTCGTAATATTTTAGTTCTTTAGTTTTACTTAAATTTTCCATGAATTCTATATAATTTGTATGAGTAAACACTTTACCACTGGAGATTGCTAAGAAAGCATCAACTGCTCTTGAGGTGAAAAAAATACCTTCACCAGAATGGCGAGCTGAATCAGTTGTGAGTTTTCCTTTAAACAATTCTAAGATTGCCGTTTCAATATCTGGGTATTGGTAGTATGCCCTGATTTTTTCAAATATACCAACGCCATTGTCAGAAATCATGATTGTTGTATTTAATTTATTTTGTGAAACTAAAACTTCGATTTCAGATGCATTTGAATGTTCAATAGCATTATTCATCATTTCTGTAAAGGCATAATTCCAAATTTGTTTTATATTTTTACTACATTCTTCAAAAAAGCATTGGATTTCTTTGGAATATATTCTATCTTCCTCCAAAATAGTTTTATTTACTGTATAGTTTAGTTGTTTATTTGTATTAAGCAATTGATAGTTGCATACTCCATGACCAGTTTTTGTTATAATATCAGCTTTGATTAATTTTTGAATATGATTGTATACTGTTGTATTTGATATATCAAATGCTTCAGTTACTTTTTGTATCATGTTTTCATCTGATCGATCTATCAATTCTAAAATGTATTTTTGTAATCGATTACTATTTTCTTTTGATAGTGCCATTGTGTTTTTACCTCCTACTGATATATAATTTTAGAAGCACTTAATATATAGATTAAGGGTTTCCAAGAATACATATCTAATAATATATCAAATTGATATTTTTTTCAACTTAAATATAAAATAAATCAATTTATTTTAATGAAAATTCAATTTGGGATAATGAATTCTATCTTTTAGAAAATCTATAATTAAAAAATTCTACGACTCATATTAGAATTATGATATTCCTTTTCAAAGGTTACATCCTTCAAAAACCAGTCAGGTTGCAAGAAGGTATGTGCTTCTTCCTCAGAAGAAAACTCTACTTCAGCTAAGATGAGAGGAGCAAAAGGGGCATCAAATACATCCAGTTCGATGGTGTATTCTTGATAAGGTATTAAATACCGTTTTTTTGAAATGACAGTACCATCTGCTTTTTCTAATAGATGATAGTAAGAATCTTTGTCTAAAGGAAGATTATATTCTTCTCTAGAAAGCATGCCACTTCCTTTGTAAGTGAGATAGTAGGTATCATCTTCTTTGCGAACACGAACCACAGGTGCCACATTGAGATAGGCTTGTTCCATGATATGGTATGGATACCTGGATAAGTCAGGTAATTCTTTTATTGTAAATTTTCTTTCGATTTCCATTTTTTTCAACCTTTTTCCTTCCTATATTGTCAAGCCCTAAATCATTAATTTTACGGGCTTTCGTAATGAAATAAATAGATTCTGGATGTAGTATATCATATATGCATCTACATAGCACTACAATAAACATTATTGTCGTTGGCTATGAAAAATACTTGTTACATTTCATGACGTAGCCGTGAAATCTAACAAGTAACATAAAATTCATTAAAATTTAATAGTTTAAAATCGAATTTTGCCGTATAATATTATTGAATTCGTAAAGAGAATAAGTTTGAATACGTCAGTGATTTCATCCTCGCAAGGAAGTGAAATCACTGGACTTAAGTATGAAAATATAGAAAACTTAATAGGTACGTTGAGAATCTTCGTATAAATGTATACATTAAAGATTCCTAGAGTACAATAATTACTTATGGAGGGACATATGGAAAAAATAGCGGTATTTTTTGCAGAAGGATTTGAGGAAATTGAAGGGTTAACAGTTGTTGATTTGTGTAGAAGAGCTGATATAGAGGTACAAATGGTATCTACTACTGGAAATAAAATTGTGACTGGGTCTCATAATATTCCAGTTGTAATGGACTGTATGTTAGAGGATGTTGATTTTACATCATTAGATATGATGGTGTTGCCTGGAGGTATGCCAGGTACTAAGAATTTGGAAGAAAATCAAGATTTGATGGCAGCATTAGATTCGTTTTATGATAAAGAAAAATGGATTGCAGCAATTTGTGCAGCACCTAGCATCTTTGGACATAGAGGATATTTGGAAAATAAGAAAGCAGGAATTTTTCCGGGATTAGAAAAAGAATTAATCGGGGCTACTGTTAGCTTTGATGAAGTTTCTGTAGATGGAAAGATTATCACAAGCCGAGGCATGGGAACAGCCATTTCTTTTTCATTGGCAATTATAGAAATGTTACAAAATGAGGAAGCAGCAGACCAGTTAGGAACGAAAATTGTATATAAATAGTAAAATGATTGCTTGATATGAAAATATATTTATGTAGTTAGGGATTTTATTAGATGCATGAATAAGACAGGAGAAGGTTTTACAGAAATGTTTAAAACTAGAAGATAAATGAACATATTATTTTTTTTAACACCGAAAATTTCGGCAGAAGTGATAGAAGAGACTGATACTTTAAGACAAGTACTTGAAAAAATGGAACGGCATGGATATACAGCAGTCCCTTTATTGTCAAAAGAAGGGCATTACATAGGAACATTGACAGAAGGTGATATTTTATGGAAGATGCGACAAGAGGGTTTTCCTAGTTTGAAAGAAATGGAAGATATTCACGTGTTGGATATTGTAAGGAAGAGGGATAACTTAGCGGTCAATGTGCAAACAGATATGGAAGGATTGATGGAAAAAGCAGTGAATCAAAACTTTGTACCAGTGGTGGATGATAATAATGTATTTATAGGGATTGTTACTAGAAAAGATATTATATTATATTTATGCAAAAAGCAGAATCTATAATAGACTCTGCTCTTTACATGTGCCTTAGACACATTTATTTAGTTGTTATTTCATTTGTTCTTCTTGTTTACGAATCATTCTTTTTACCATTTCACCACCGATAGAACCAGCTTCACGTGATGTTAAGTCACCATTATAACCTTCTTTTAAGTTTACGCCTAATTCTGATGCTACTTCTGTTTTAAAACGATCCATCGCTGCTTTTGCTTCTGGAACTTCCATACCATTTGAGCTTTTACTTGTCATTGTTATTACCTCCATAATTTTAAGTTTTTTTATTTTTATAGTTTATTAGCTAAGGAAAATATATTTTTCTTTTCATAAGAAAAATACTTTACTTTGTGAATGTTTTTCACATGTTTGTTCCTTAACTTGATATTATTATGTGCAGGTAGAAAATTTTTATGAATGGAAATTTTTGTATTTTACAGGTCACGTGGAACTATAAAATTTTTTGTTTTTTCAAATACTTAAAATGTAATATTTTCTTGCACTATGAATTAAGTAGGAGTAAAATGAAAAAGATACGTAACTACGTTAAAGCATGAAAAGAATAGAAATAAATATTTTGTGTTTTCGTAAAATAGAGTTGATAAAGGGGAGGATATCATGGCAAAAAAAGATATTGATTGGGCAAATTTGTCCTTTAATTATGCAGAAACAGATCAAAGATTTGTAGCGAATTTTAAGAATGGTGTTTGGGATGAAGGCGCATTGACAACAGATGCAACAGTAACAATGAGTGAGTGTGCAGGTGTATTACAATATGCGCAAACTTGTTTTGAGGGATTGAAAGCCTATACTACAGAAGATGGTAGAGTGGTAATGTTCCGTCCTGACTTAAATGCAAGCCGTATGGCAGATTCTTGTAGAAGACTTGAAATGCCAGTATATCCAGAAGATAAATTTGTAGAAGCTGTAAAAAAAGTAGTTGAAGCAAACATTGATTATGTACCACCATATGGTTCGGGTGCCACACTATATATTAGACCATACATGTATGCTAGCTCACCAGTGATTGGTGTAAAACCAGCGGATGAATATCAATTTAGAATTTTTGTGACTCCAGTAGGTCCTTATTTTAAAGGTGGAGTGAAACCGCTGACTATTAGAGTGTGCGATTTTGATAGAGCAGCCCCACATGGAACGGGACATATTAAAGCTGGATTGAATTATGCTATGAGTTTATATGCAATTATGGATGCCCATAGAGAAGGATTTGATGAAAACATGTATCTTGATCCTGAAACTCGTACTTATGTAGAAGAAACGGGTGGAGCGAATTTTATCTTTGTAACAAAAGATAATAAGGTGGTGACACCAAAATCAAGCAGTATCCTCCCATCAATTACACGTCGTTCTTTGATGATTGTAGCAAAAGAATATTTGGGATTAGAAGTAGAAGAACG
>JAWXVD010000159.1:0-6923 GCA_044425705.1 Eubacteriales bacterium
CCCATACGACATCCGCGAGTTTGGTACAATCGCGAAGAATCATATTTAGAGCAACTGTAGTTATTTGGAAGTTACTCTTTTTTGATTGCTCAAAATATGTTACTTCACTAAAGAATTATAGCACATTTTCTTTATTTTGTCATTTTTCACACTGGTTTTATATAAATATTATATTAAAGAAATAATTTTGTATTAGTATATTCTTGATAAATACATACGTTAAATCATTTCTCTAATCTTCACACTTTCCCTATACTGCTCCGCCTCTGGGTATTCTTTAAAATCAATAGACTTATCGTGATTTTTCTTTACCACTTCGGCTATTTCCTCTAATGTGACTTTAAAAAATTCTTTACGACCATTTACTACATTTACTTTTCTGCTTTCGAAAGCCTGGTGAAGTGCTGTTTCCAATTTAGGAGCATCATTAGAAAATATAAATGCATGAACATCAAATCTGAACGGAACAGACGCCCCACCTAACTCATCAACTCTATCTTGTGGATCTAACCTTCTAGTCATTCCAATTTTATATACATCTTTACCAAATGCCCCTAGATTAGAGATAATATAAACATACCCAGCTCTATAATTTGCTTGTCTATAATCTAAATCCTTTAATGCTGTATCTACATCTACTAGCCCTTTTAATATTTCACTTTCTTTCTCTTTCAAATATATTAATCTTTGTGAATTAGTTTCTACTTCAATTTGTTCCTTTAATCTATTCATCTCATTCAAATAATGCTGTTGCTCTTTTTCGATTTCTTCCCGTTTTTCTTCTAATTCTCGTATTAGTTTTTCTTCTTCTCTACGTAGTTCTCTTTGCCTTCTATTTTCTTCTTTTTCTTCTTGTACTTTTTTTGCATATTCAAATGCTAAATCTAATTCATTATATTTCAACTCCAAATAACTTTCTTGTATCTCTATTTGGTTAACTCGATTCAATTTATTTAATGTGTCAAAAGATTTTTTTATTCGTTTTTTTACAGTGTCATAGTTACTAAATTTCACTATGTTAATAACATTATCACACTCTGTATTAAATGTTCTTAATACTTGTTTCACATTGTCCCCAACTAGTTTTCTACCTTTTGCCACACTACCTTCTACAGACCAAACTTTTGCACATATTGCTGCTTTCTCTGCCTTAATCATCTCTTTCTGTTTATCTCGTATTTCTTTTAATTTATCCTTATATTCAGCTGCTGTCACGAAAGAGTATTTAGGTGTGTACACTCCAAAACTTTGTAATAACACTGCCTCATCCATGACTATATATTCTTCTTCTAATCCAGTTAATTCTACATGTTTTTCTTCAATATTATGCTCTAGCTCTATTATCTTTTCTTCTAAACATTCTGCCTTATTTCCCATTTCATTTATTAATGCTTTTGCACTTATTAAATTTCCCTCTTCATCCGCTAATAGTTCTTTATAACGAGTATTGTCGTACTTAAGTTCTTGAATTAATAATTCTAATTCTTTTTCTTTCAACGCATACGTATGTACTTCTGTTTTTAATTCTTCAACTAATATTTTCTTCTCTTGTAGTTCTTGTTCTAAACGCTTTAATTCTAATTCTTTTTCTTCTAAGTCTTTTTTTGTCTTAGCATCAAATAAGCCCACAACTTCCTCCTATTCCATATCCTTATGCAATGTTTCAAATGCTTTTGCTCCCCTAGCAAATTGTTTAAATACTTTTGCTTGAGCCTGAATAAATTTTTCTTTTTCCGTTTCTAATTCTAAGTTGTATTTTAAAAACTCCTCTTTCGATACAGATGTAGATACACAGCAAACTTGCTCATGATAAACGTTAACAATAATTTTTTCCAAGTGATTCATTTTATCATTAATAACTAATAACAATATTGTTGCTAAATTCAATTCCGTAGTAAGCTTTTTAACAAAGATATTTAACTCTGACACTTTGATTTTAATTATATCAATTTCATCTCTACCCATCAAATACTTATAACCTGCTCCTATAAAAATAGCATTTCTATTTTTTATGTACAAGTCTACTACAATTTTTCCATAATGTTTATTATACCCCACCTCAGCATGTTCAATTATATCGCCATGGTAATCATATGTTGTAATTAGATTTTTTACATATTTTTCAACTGATTCGCATTCTCCATTCGCATATTCATTTTCTTGATAGCTCACCGACTCATTCCATGCTTGTATTTCTATTTCTTGTTGACATTCTGATTTTATCCATAGTTCTTTAGCTTCTTTCATTGCTTTCTCATACTCTTCCAGTTCCTTTTGATAAGCCAATAGTACTTCTTCTTTTCTATCTTGATTTTCTTTCTTTATACGTTCAACTGTGCTATCATTTTGAGCAATTACCGATAATCTCTTTTCTCTTTTTGAAGTAAAAATTTTTTCCATCCATGTTTCTTTCGGCACTTCCAGTAAATTTGGTGATTCGATAACTGAATTTCGTAACACCGGTTCCTCCTTAGCATAATAAAAATCTACAGTCTCGTATTGGCGCTTAACGGATTCAAATGAAAATATAAATTCATTTCTTTTTTGGAGTAATTGATCTGACATTTTATTATAAAATTCATATTTACTTAACAAGTCATTTGTTAAGTCTTCCGCACGCTTTATTTGCTCAGTTTCATGTTTTTTCCTATTTTCCAATTCTCGAAGTAATTGAGCTCTTTTCAAATTCATCTGTCTTTGCTTTTCAGCTCTTGCAATATCTTTTTTTCTTTGAGTTTCCGCTTTTCTCATTTCATTAACCATAACTCTAGCCATACCATTAATCATTCTTTTAGACATATCAATCCCCCATATAAATCACTAATATTTATTCAGTTTTAATTCATTATAATTAATACTATTCCTATCACTATTCATTATTTCTTCTCTATTGTATCATACTATTCTCACCCAGTATAATCATAATTCACTCTGTAGTTCACCTTGCATATTACATAAAAAAGTATACCACTGCCCTTCTATTAATGCTTCTATGGTGGCACCATCATTTTCTAGCATGCAAAAATATCTAAATTCTACTTCACTCATACTAATATGTAAATATGTACATATATTTTCTTTCATAAGTTCTTCAGTATTTTGTATTTCCTCTGTCATATTCTCTCCATTCACATAAATTGTTTGTGTCGAATTATTGTTCATCAATATGATCGATGAATATTCTTCCTCATCGCAATCTATATCAAATAATATAAAAGAAACCAAAATCAACAATATTATTAGTACCACACTTTTCTTATTTTCTTCCTTTTTCAAAATATATCCTCACTTATATTTTTGACATTTACTAGATGTCATTTTTATAATGATTATAACATATACTTTCTACATCGACAATCAGACAATGTCAAAAGGAGGTCTTATGTATAAGAATAAAGCACCCAATGGTCGCAATAATATTAGCGGTCTTAAAATCAAAGAACTACGCGAGCATATGCCATCTAATCCTTCTCAGAAACAATTTGCTGACATGCTTCAAATTGCAGGCTTAGACTTAGATAAAAATGCTGTTCAGCGTATCGAATCCGGAAGTCGTTTTGTTACAGATATCGAATTAAAAGTTATTGTGCAAGTTCTTCAGACTTCATATGATGATTTATTAAATTAACTATCTTAACGTAAAACTCACTAATATTATTTCCTATTAGTGAGTTTTTATTTCTGATATTTTAATTATATACCACTTCCTTCAACACAACTTCCTCCGCAGCATTATGAAAATTATTCATCATTCCCACCCAATACAACTGCTGTTCCGACTTCATCTGCTCCGTCAAACCATGTGCCTTCGCCATCTGTTTTACCATCTTATCTATCTGCTCCCAACACATTTCGTCTACCTCATGCAAGTGCTGATTTAATTCCCCATTCATAATTAATTGCAACCACTGATAACGTCTATGCTCTCTTATATAAGCTTCTCTCATTCTTCCATATTTTCCAATCGGATAATGCGTTCCTTCTGGTATAGAGAGATTGGGATAATATATCCCATCATCTCCTAATGTGTAACCAATTCCATTCTCTCCAATAATATGTTTTTCCATTCTCACTGTCTCCTTATCTTCCTCTGCCTTTATGAGTTGTTCTCTGATAATTATCAATTTGCATCTCTGATTTTTCTCTCTTTTTATTTTCTTTCGATGTGTATTCTAGTTTTTCTGCAATGGTCATTCCTGCGGTTGGATTACCATTCTTTCGTTCCCACTGTACCACTGCCTTATCATAATCTTCACTCTCTTGTCCTGCTTTATAATAAGTGCTAATAAATTCTTTTGCATTCTCATATCCCCAATTATGAAGCGTATACAACAATTGACTTTCTACTATCTCTATCTGCTTAATTTCTTCTTTAATTTTTTCTTGTAACTCATTTCTCTTTCGCCACTTAAACACACCATTTGTATCTTCTAACTCTATCTCCAAATATGCCTTCTTCTTTTCATGTCCAAAGATTCTTTTATTAAATTCTTGGAGTTTATTGTATTTCTGTTGTAATGTAAAATATTCTACTACTAATTTCGATGGCACTGGCTTCTCCATCGGTTTCTCTATTTCTTTTTCTTCCAAAATATCCGCATATAGAACATCTAAATGCTTCTGCAACATTCTTTCCAAACAAGTAACTGCATTCAATATAATAGATACTAATAAACCTTTCTGGATTCCCTTTATCTGAATGCTCTCACGTATTTTGCAATGCACTTCTTCTTTCTTAATTTCCATTATTTTCTCTTCTGGTATCTCACTTAACAATACTCGATCCGCAGTTCGATTCCAACTTGTTCGAACTGTATTTTCAAGTTTAATACTCGAAGCTCTGGGATTATTTTTTCCAATTTTCTTGGTGGGCAAGTAAATGCTATCTTTCTCAAATACTTGTAATTTTTCTTTATCATCTTCGATGAATTCATTGATTACATTTGTAAATCCTATCTTTACTTTATCCAAAAACTCTTTACTCTTAAATTCCTCATTTTTAGGTGTAAATAAGATTTCTTCATACACCTCACCTTTGCCAATTACTTTACAGCCTTTTCTAATATCTCCACTTTCATCTACAATAGATTTCTTTGTTCTTTCATGCTCTCCTTTTTCATTGTAAAATCTATTTCTCGTAGCAATTTTTGTAATTGGTTGCTCCAACTTTTTCCTTTCTGAAAAGATAAGATGGATATGATAATTTGTCTTTTTCTTGTTATGATGAAGTGCTGCAATGCAATCCGTTTTACATTTCTCGGAAAAATAATCTACAAATGATTTCAATACGAATTTTGAATCATAGGATACAAAGCATTCTGGTAAAGCAATGATTAATTCTCTAGCTTCGATACACGTTCCAGATTGATTCATTTTCTTAAATTGTTCTTGATTACATTTTGCTAATTGACTCCAATACGAACGTTCCACATTCTCATAAACAGCATATAAATTTTCTTGTCTTGCATGACTTGAAATATAATTAATTCGACCTTTTACATTACTTAATTTTGACATTTGTATAAATGAATTTCTTGGGATAAGCATTCCCCCTTTCTCGTTTTTTGAAGTAGGTGCTTGGGCACCTGTTTACGTTACAATGTCCATCTCTGGACTATCTAAAGCTCCCTGCAAGGGCGAAAGACTCAGAGTACAAATCGTAGATTTGTGCGAAGGGTGTATTTCGCTCTCATACGCCGAGAGCTATGTGCAAGCTGCACCTATACCAGAAACTAATATTTGTTTCAATATTATTACGTTCGTTTCCGAACTATTTTTCTTTTTGTCTTGCTCATTTCTGAGCCTTTTTTCTATTGCTGACATCAGATTATTTACTGCTTGATTATCTCTAACAGTTGTGTGCCACACACTGTCTATTACACCGATAAGAATTACCACCTAAAGTCTTTCGTCACTCCACGTTTATCCAAATATTCTTGTCTTGCTTTTTCCTTTTCTTCATCACTTGGGGCTGTCTTATATTGCGTATATAGCTCACGTATTGCTATCCTATCCATCTTATCCATCAACGGTTGTTTTATCTGTTCTTCCCCTCTAGTCAAGTCTAATAAATGATATTTTACCAATGCTATAAATAGCTCTTCTGGTATCTGTATATTTTTCATTTCTTCACCTTTTCAAGTCCGCAACAACGCAGGTTCTATAGAATTTGCAACCTTGCAATTATTTCATCTTTATCCATATACTCTGCATTGTTGCGTTCTTACTTTCTACTTTATATTTTCAAGTTCCCAATACCAAGTCTGATTCATTTTCTTGGCTTTTACTCCTAGCTCTGTCTTAGCATTTTCTAATGTTCGTTTAGAGATTCCTTCCTCTTTTGCTATCTCGATAACCTCTTTACTTGTTACCATAGAATGTGTTTCTGCAAGTTCTTTTAGTAGCAATTTTGCCCTTTCTGATTTACTTGCTTTTGGTGCAAGTCCACTTAGCACTTCATCGGCTGTAATTGCATAATCTCCTTTCCAACGAAAGCCATCTTCTTCTAATGCAAATGCCTTAGATGAGCCAAATGGTGCTAGATTATTTTTGATTTGTACCATTGCCCTAAGGTCTGGTTCTCCATTTATTCTTCCAACAAGGAGCACACTTCTCGCCACTGCAAAGAAGTCTATAGAACCCATTCCTCTATAAGCCGCTTTATTGCCACCACCTTTATTCATATGTCCAATTAAGACAACTGCACATTGATATTTCTCTGCTAATAATCCTAATTTTTTAGTCATATCTCTTGCTTCATTTGCTCGATTCATATCCATTCCACCACCTAGATATGCTTGTATTGGGTCTAGGATTAATAACTTTGCTTTCGTTCTTACTATGGCTTCTTCTAATCGTTCATCTATCATGGAAAGCGACTTTTCACTTTCATCTATAACTGATATATTTTCACAATTAGCACC
>JAWXVD010000024.1:0-34326 GCA_044425705.1 Eubacteriales bacterium
TAGCATACACACAGCTCTCCCACAAAAACACAATAGGCATAGATATACCTTGGTAGTCTTATTGTAAAAAAAAGATAGAGCCTGCGTTAAATTATAACACAGAACTCTATCTTTATACAAGCTTTTTTTATCAGACTATGGTCTCATTTTATTAGTAATAATAACCAATTTTATTCTGTTACGTAAGCCCAACGGAAGTTGATATCATCAAATGCTGTACGGATAACACCTTCTACACCGTCAGCAACAAGATAATTTGTTTTTCTGTTGTAGATTGGTCCGATTGGCATATCTTCCATTAATAATTCTTCAGCTTCAATTAAGATTGCTGTACGAGCATCTTCATCAGCTTCAACTACTGCTGCTGCGATTAATGCATCATATTCATCACTTGCATAACTTGTGTGGTTGTTACCACTTCCTGAAATCCAAAGATCCATAAATGTCATAGGATCGTTGTAATCTGGGCCCCATCCAGCCATAACGATTGAGAAGTCTTTGTTTTCCATTCTTTCGATACGGTTGTTGTATGTCATTTGTTCTACTGTAATATCAAGTCCTAAATTAACTTTTAATTGTTCTTGGAAGAAAGCAGCGTATTTAGCAGCTGTGCTTGTATCATCACAGATAAGAACTAAGTCTAAATCTTCGATTGTCATTCCTTCTTCATCTAATCCTGTAGCTAATAATTCTTTTGCTAATGCATAATCATCAGCTTTATAAGCTTCACGATCCATAATTGCACCAACTTCAGCTGTGAAAGTACCACCATTGATAGCTGGAGGCGTGAATGAGTTAGCTACTACTGAATCATTTTGGATAACACTTGTAATAAATAATTCTGCATCGATTGCATATGTGATTGCTTTACGAATATTTGCATTTCCTAATCCTGGTTCCTCTGTTTGGTATTCAAAATACCAGCAAGATCCATCATCATATGCTTCAACATTATAACCTGATGCTGTTGCTAATGTTACTTGATCAGCTGTAGCAGCCATAATATCAAGTTCACCAGCTACAAAAGCATTGTATGATGTTGAAGAATCACTGATCATTTCAAATACGATTGTATCAATCATAGTTTCATCAGCCATTGGATATGATTCGCTTTTGTTAAGAACGATTTTGCTTTCATGTTCCCATTCATCAATTGTAAATTGTCCATTTGTACAAATTAAAGAAGCTTCTGTTGCGTATGTTCCTAAACCACCCATATCATTGTAAGCGATTTCGTTTACTGGGTATAAGTTGTAGAATGCACATACTGATAAGAAGTATGGGTATGGGTTTGTTAATGTTACTTCTAATGTGTAATCATCAATTGCAGAATAACCAATGTTAGCTAAAGCTTCTTCATATGCAGCATCATCAGCAGCATTGAAAAGTTCTGTAGCACCTGCAATTAAAGCAGCCCATGTTGCACCGTAAGGAGCACCATTTGATCCTGTGAATAATTGTGTCCATGCAAATACGAAGTCATGTGCTGTAACAGGTTCTCCGTTGCTCCATGTGTAATCATCACGTAAGTGGAATGTATAAGTTAAACCATCTTCTGAGATATCCCAGCTTTCTGCAACTGCAGGTACAGGAGTATCTGTTTCATCTAACATAACAAGTCCGTCAACGATGTGACGAAGTACATTACCTGATCCTGTTGAACTTGTAACGATTGAGTTCATTTCAGGTGGTTCTGATGTCGAGTTAAATGTGATTGTTCCGCCAGCTGTGGCAACTGCTTCTGTAGCAGCTTCTTCTGTAGTCGCAGCTTCTTCTGTCGTAGTTGTTGTTGTTTCTGTAGTTGCTGTGTCTGAAACGCCACATCCTAAGAATGTAGTTAACATGGCAACTGATAATAATAATGCGATCTTTTTCATATTCTTTCCCTCTCGATATTTTATTATCATTAAATTTTTGTAAAATTCATGACAAGAAGTATAATAGCATATAAAAAGTTTGATTGCAATATGCAATTTTTTACATATGCCTTTTTTTTGACATTTTATAACACCTTTTATAACCAATAAATAAATACAGCCCACCTTTCCATTACGATAAAGTAAGCTGCATTTTACTATTTCTATTCTTTAATTCAATTCCGACAAATCAATATTCGCTATGATCTCTGGTACATCATTCAAAAGAAAAACTCCATCCACATAGGCTCTCTCTTCTGTTCTTTCCTTTAATTCTGCAGATACATAGTAATACAAGTTACTATCACTATAACTATAGCTATAATCTCCTGCCATATAATTATCAATACCATAAGGAATCATCTTTTCTAAAATTTCAGCGATTTCATCTTCTTCATAGTACTCCACTGTATGATATCCATCTTCATAATTAATCTCTACTTCTATACTTTTCACTTGACTAGGCTCTAAATTTGTAGTAGTCAATTGCTCTCGTTCCAAGAAAGCGCAGGTTTCAGTAAAGCTCTCATAAACAGGATAATTCCAATAGGCACTTGTCTCTCCTTTTGTAGCATCTGTTTTTATGGTGCTGATGCCGATGCCTCCAACAGGTACTTCCTGACAAATTGTAGTATAACTTAAAT
Source organism: Eubacteriales bacterium (assembly GCA_044425705.1). GTDB lineage: Bacteria > Bacillota > Clostridia > Lachnospirales > Lachnospiraceae > JAWXVD01. The sequence goes on from JAWXVD010000024.1 coordinate 2,561, forward strand.
TTGATAATTCTTCCATATAAATTGTTAAAAACTCTTCCCATTTTTCTTTTGGTATCTGACAACTACCCACACTTCCTTCGTAGCTTATATGGCTTATCGGATAATCCTGCATAAATTCATCACTTAAAATTTGATAATAGGCTTTGGTATATTCCTCACTAGTTACAATGGTATCCATTAACAGTAAGTTTTCTTCCCAAGGCACATACACTCTACGATAGGTAGATGTTCCATTGTTTAATCGATACTGAATATCAATATCCAAATACTTTTCGCCATCTTCTCTCTGCTCCTGTGATACTGACTGAGATACTAAATCTAGAATCGTTTCTACATCTGTGTAGTACATATTATCTCTGTAATAATTCCAGTCTCCAATATATTCATAATACCCATCTTCATTCAATTCTCCACGATAAGATTCATAGTATACACCATCTTGTAAATGCAAACTGACACTGGCTAATTTCGATTCTTTCGGAATATAGTCATCATAACCAAATACATCAAATTGAAAGATAAGAAGGATTCCAAGAGCCATCACACTACCAATCATCAAATCTTTCTTTTCTTTCAAGATTGCTTTCATATCAAATTCGTAAATCACTTGTATCAATCCATGAAAAATCACAATTCCTAAGATACATCCAATATACATACTTACAATATTGGAACCTCCGATTCCGTAAAATGCAGCCCCTGTTGCCAAGGCTAAGGGAACGATTAGCAATATTTTAACGACACCTTTTGTAACTGGAAAAGCCATAGCTTTGGCACTGTTTTCCATAGGTCTTTTTTGATATAATACAAATCCTATTAAAGTAAATATAATGCCATAGCCAATAAGAATAATAATCCCTTGCATAGATTCTACATTGTCACTGATACCGCTATCTGAAAAATGCAATATTTTCATCATAAAAATCATAATAGGAGAAGTCCATGTTTCTGTCATAAATCCTTCTGACTGGTAAACCCAAGTTTCAAAAAAAGTACTTGCAAAAGCAACCCCTAAGGCTCTAACTGCCATTTCATATACTAGCAATACACCTGTTGCCAAAAAGGCTACCACAATGTTTCCTGTCAGCAACGCCCCAATAGTCGTCACACCATAGATTGCAATATACAACAGCAAGTAATAAACGATACTTTTTCCAGCCAGTACGATGAGCTCTGGTGACATAAGTCCAAATATACTCCCTGCCAAAATTCCCAAACATAAATTCATCACATATATACTAAGAAAAATCAAAATCCCATTACTATAAATGGTAACAAATCTTCGGTTTTTACTGACTGGCAAAGAGTGGTAAAAATCCACTTTTTTCTTATTGTAAAGGTAAGAGAATCCTTGCAAGGCACAAATCACCGCCGCAATTCCTACAAATATGATACCTACTTCACTAATCCCGATTGTACTTTCAAACATGACACTCATTCGTGCCTGAATCCAAGTTCGGCTGTCCACACTAGCACTTTCTAATTGACTTGTATAAGAGCTGGCAGATAAACCGATAAATACTGGAAAATAAAAGAAGAACATTAAAGAAAGAATGGCAATCACCCATATCCTTCTCTTACTATTTTCTCTAATACTAACCCAAAATGAGTTTTTTGATGTCATAACCCACTACCTCCGTTTCACTAATAAAGATTTCTTCTAATGACAATGGTAACACTTCAAAAAACACTGTCTTCCCTTGGGCAAACTGTTCCACAGTTTCCTCATGTCCGCCACGCACAGTCATCGTAATCAGAGATCCTCTTTTCTCTATTTTTAGTAAATCTAGCTTCGCCTTTACTTTTTCCTCTTCTGCTTCTGATGCAAACACACATTGCACTTTATGTATATTGCATTTCATATCTTCTAAATCTTTTGCTAATAAAATACCGCCCTTATGTAATAATCCTACATGGTCGCAAATATCTTCTAACTCTCTTAAATTATGAGAAGCAATAATAGGTGTCAGACCTCTACTATCCATATGTTTTACAAAGATGCTCTTTACTCCTTGACGCATGACTGGATCCAACCCATCAAAGGTTTCATCACAAATCAAATATTTTGTATGAGCACAAATCCCACAAAGAAGGGCTAACTGTTTTTTCATCCCCTTAGAAAAGGTAGCAATCTTTCGTTTCGCATCTAGTCCGAACAATTCTAAATAATCATAAAATTCTGTCTTGTCAAATTTCTCATAAATACTAGAAACATATTGTTCCATATCCCTAGCCGTTCCCGTGGCAAAGAAATATGGTTCATCTGGAATAAAATATAGTTCTTTTTTCGCATCCATATTTTCATATACTGGTGTACCATCTATAAAAATTTCGCCTTCATCTGGTTTTAATATCCCAGTTACCATACGAAGCACTGTACTTTTCCCTGCTCCATTTGTACCTATTAAACCAAATACATTTCCCTCTTTAATTTGCATACTAACATCTATTACAGCAGGAAATTCATCAAATTTTTTAGATAAATTTCTTATTTCAATCATCTTAACAACCTTTTCCTTCCTCAAACTTTTGTAAGTCTATCAATCACACATTTCCTGATTTAACAACTTTAACTAGCGCGAAATAAAATCCTAGATAAAGATTTTAATGTTCTAATCTATGGTCTAAATACGCCATTACTTCCTTCTTAGTTAATCCTAATTCTTTTCCCTCTTTAATAAGCAGATAAGCCTTTTCCAAAATTTCCTGTTTATGATACTCTAACAACAAATCTTTATGACTAACAAAATTTCCTCTTCCTTTAATGGTATATATAAAACCTTGCCTTTCTAATTCTACATATGCTTTTTGAATGGTATTGGGATTAATCGACAATTCCATAGCTAAATTCCTGACCGACGGCATTTTACTATCTTCTTCTAAGATGCCTCGCAAAATTAGTGCTTGAAACTTATCTACTATCTGTTCATAAATAGGTCTGCTATCTTTATAATCTAAAACAATCACATTACTCCTCCTTTCCTATCCATCTATACTATGTGTGTTACTTGTGTTAATACACACATAGTACCATAGGTTCTTCTATTATGCAAGTGTCTTTTTTATTTAAATAAAAAATAAGATATTGCCCTACTTTTCTACGGCAATATCTTATCTCTGACTATTTTATCTTTTATATTGTAACTAAAAACGAATAAAAATCCTATTTTTCATTCTATACATGTTCTTTTAAAACAAATAAATTTTTATGCTATTACATACAATACTTTTCTTCAAATTCCTGTATTTCTAATCCTAATTGTATACGCTTTTGATTCACCATTTCTATTGTTGCATACATAATCTCTAAGCATTCATCACATGTCTCTTGATCAACATCCACATAATTGTCTCCAGGATATTTTGCATCGAAATAAAAATCTTTCAACATAGACAAGGCACCCTTATTTAAAATAAAAGCTGAATCCTCTTTATGAATTTCCATATATAAAGCGCGCAAATTGTGTGTTGTTAATAATTTAAAAGGTTCCACACACACTCGCTCTACTACCGATTTCAACATCTTCTCCGTAATCTGCTGTGCTTGAATTGCATTTTGATTGTAAAAGGGCAAATGCAGAGTAGCTTGCACATATAATACATCAGAACATGCTATTTTATAATAATCATTATTTTTGCTCATGCGATACCCATTCCTTTCTTACAAGTAACTAACTGTTACCCTATTATACAATTCTTTGATAATCTTGTCTCAATTGTATGGCAAATGGTTCTTCTCCAGACTGCAAATAATCTGGTGTTACAAATACAATATCCACTCGCATAATATCCGCCTCTTCACGCAACTCACCACTTACATATCGACTAGGCTTTTCTTTTACTACAACGCATACATCAATATCACTAGTGGATTTATACTCCCCTCTTGCATAACTACCAAAAATGCCAATCTCTAAATATTCCACTTGATATGATTGAATCAACCTAATCGTATGAGATAATCTCTGCTTAAAATCTTCCTCTACTTTTTCAGCCACAAACATAATTTTTCTACCTTCTTTTATATCTGCTTACATAAGCCTGCTTTTGTACTAATTATTTTTTTATCAACAAAGATTTTCCTGTCATTTCTACTGGTTGTTCTTTTCCCATTACTTCAATTAAAGTAGGGATGATATCTGCAAGACAGCCATCTTTCGCAAGAGTATATGCTTCATCATAATTCACTAAGATAAATGGGACTTCATTGGTTGTATGTGCTGTAAATGGTGCACCTGATGTATAATCAACCAATTGCTCTGCATTTCCGTGATCAGCACAGATAAACATAGTTCCGTCTACTGATTTTAATGCTTCTACAGCTTTTCCAACACATTCATCTACAGCTTCTACCGCTTTGATTGCTGCTTCTTCAATACCTGTATGTCCAACCATATCTGGATTCGCAAAGTTGATAATAATCACATCATATTTGTCAGCTGTGATTGCTTCTACTAATTTATCACACACTTCGTATGCGCTCATTTCTGGTTTTAAGTCGTAAGTAGCAACTTTAGGAGAGTTTACTAAGATTCTATCTTCCCCTTTGTTTGGTTCTTCAATACCACCGTTAAAGAAAAATGTAACATGGGCATATTTTTCTGTTTCAGCAATTCTTGCTTGCGTCATATCATTTGCTGCTAACCATTCACCAAATGTATTTGTTACAGCCACTTTATGGAATGCCACTTCTTTATTTGGAATGGTTCCATCATAGTCTGAGAAACATACAAATGTAATGTCTAATCTTTCTCTGTCAAATCCTTTAAAATCATCATCACAGAATGCTCTTGCAATCTCTCTTGCTCTATCTGGTCTAAAGTTAAAGAAAATAACAGAATCTTTATCTGTAATTGTAGCAACTGCTTTCCCATCTTTTTCTACTACTGTTGGAATCACGAACTCGTCATTTTTTCCATCATCATAAGAGTTTTGAATACCTGCTGGTCCTGAAACTGCTTTATTTCCTTCTCCTTTTGTTAAAGCATCATAAGCAATTTTCACTCTATCGTAGTTGTTATCTCTATCCATTGCATAATAACGACCCATCACTGAGGCAATTTCGCCAACTCCAATTTCTGCCATCTTCGCTTCTAATTCTTCTGCAAATCCTTTTGCACTTGCAGGTGGTGTATCACGTCCATCTAAGAAACAGTGAACATATACTTTTGTTAAATCATTTCTCTTTGCAAGCTCTAATAATCCATATAAATGTGTATTATGGCTATGCACACCACCATCTGATAATAAACCAAATAAATGAAGTGCAGAATCATTTGCTTTACAGTTTTCTACTGCTTTTAATAATCCTTCATTAGTGAAGAATGTTTCATCTTTGATTTCTTTTGTAATTCTTGTTAATTCTTGATATACAATACGGCCAGCACCCATGTTTAAATGACCCACTTCCGAGTTACCCATTTGACCATCTGGCAAGCCTACTGCCATGCCACTAGCATTTCCTTTTACAAACGGATAATCTTTCATCAATCCATCTATAACTGGCGTATTTGCTTTTACTACTGCATTTCCATTTTCTGTTTCATTTAATCCATATCCGTCAAGAATCATTAATACTGTTGGTTTTTTACTCATACTATTCTCCTCTTTTTGGGATGCTTTGCATCTATTTTAAAATTCCTTACTTCATTTCATCACATATTATGCTACTTATAGCATCTAGCTTATGTTGATTCACTACCCGTTAGTATAACACTTTTTTCCTGTTTTCTGCAAGATATAGATTGTAAAATATTTAAGTTTTTATAATCTATTCTTAAGACCTTTCCACTAGTATTCTTCATAAAAATTTGTTACAATATGTAACAGTTCAGACATATAAAAAAAAATTACATTTCAGGTGATGCTGAACGGTTACTACAATATGACTACGAAAAGGGTATGGAGATTGTTATGGATTATTTATTGTTATTTTTCAAAAAAGTATTGCGCTATGTGCTAAAACCACTCTCGTTTCTTCCTGCGTTTATTATGATTTATATTATATTTTCATTTTCTTCACAATCGGGTACCGATTCAGGAAGTCTCAGTTTAAAAGTGACCACTTACATGGTGAATGTAGGTGATGCCATCTTAAATAAAAATTATGATACCTCTCAACTAGCCTATTATATTGAATATTTTCATCCTTATGTGCGAAAACTTGCTCATGTAACAGAATATTTTTTCCTTGCTGTTTCCGTTGCCTTTCCTTTATATGTTTATCGATTAAGAGGATTTGCTCTAGTTGTGATTGCTGGTACAATTTGTATCGGAGTTGCTTGCCTTGATGAATATGCACAAACATTTATTGCTGGTCGTGTGGGCTGTAAAGAAGATGTATTAATTGACTGTATCGGAATCTTTCCCGGGATTTACTGTACAAGAATATTCGGTTTCATTGGAAGAAAAACAGTTTTCAGATGGCTATCTTTAGAAGAAAACAGAAGAAAACAAGCTCTTTATGAGGAAACTTTGTCCCAAGAGTAATATCTGTTACTTTTCGCGGCTATGCTACAAAAAATAACTTCGCAGGCTTATGTTAAATCAAACAAAGTTCAGAAAGGAACGAATGCTTATATGAATATTATAGAAGAAAGAAAAGAACGCGCCATTTTAGTTGGTGTATGCATAAACAAAGAACCTAATTTTGAACATTCCATGGAAGAATTAGGCGAACTTGCCAAGGCCTGTGATATGGAAGTTATTTGCATTCACACGCAAAATTTACCTTCACCAAACACAGGACTTTACATCGGAACTGGAAAAGTAGAGGAAATCAAAGAAAGTGCTGCTCTTATGGAAGCCGATGTAGTCATCTTTGACAATGCCTTATCTCCTATCCAATTGCGTAACCTATCCTCTGAAATCCAATTGCCTATTTGGGATAGAACTTCCCTTATTTTACAAATTTTTGCTACCAGAGCACAAACAAAAGAAGCCAAATTACAAGTAGAATTAGCTAGATATCAATATATGTTACCACGTCTTGTAGGTCTTCGCACCTCCCTTGGTCGTCAAGGTGGTGGTAGCGGTAGCATGAGCAATAAGGGGTCAGGCGAGAAAAAAATCGAACTAGATAGACGTCGCATCGAACAACGTATTACCGAATTAAAAAAGGAAGTAGTAGAAGTTGCCAAAGATAGAGAAACCAAAAGAAAGCAACGAATGAGTTCCTCTCTACCTCAAGTAGCTTTAGTAGGCTATACCAATGCCGGTAAATCCACCTTAATGAATCAGTTGGTTGATTTATATGTAAAAGATGATTTAAAAAAGGTTTTCGAAAAAGATATGCTCTTTGCCACTCTAGAAACAACGATTCGAAAAATCATGCCAGAAGATAATAAAGGATTTTTGCTTTCTGATACCGTTGGATTTATAGATAAATTGCCTCACAGCTTAATCAAGGCATTTCATTCTACTCTAGAAGAAGTAGTGCTCGCCGATGTGCTGCTACATGTAATCGATTTTTCAGACGAAAACAATACAGAACATGTTCGCGTCACTACCGAAACCTTGACTGATTTGAAAGCATCTCATATTCCTGTCATTTATGTGTATAATAAAGCCGACAAATCTATGCCCCTCGGTGAATTACCGAAAGTAATAGACAACAAAATCTATATGTCTGCCAAACTAGGAATCGGATTTCCAGAATTACTACAATTGATTTCTGATATTGTTTATGGTTCTCACGTCACTTGCGATATGCTATTACCATATGACAAAGGGAATATTCTTTCTTACCTGTTAGAAAATGCAACTGTACACAATTGTGAGTACACCGCTGATGGTACTTTGATTCATTTAGAATGTTCCAAAGAAGATAATATGCGTTATAAAGAATATATATTAGTTGAAAACTAATTTTTTCTATAAAAAAAACAACCTCCCAATGGTTAGATTTTTGGTCTAACTTTTTGGGGGTCGGTTCATTCATATCAACAAGTTTTGTTTTTATTTGTTTTTACCACAACATTTTTTGTATTTTTTCCCGCTTCCACATGTACATGGATCGTTTGGATATACTTTTGTTTCATTTACAACTGTAGTAGAAGCTTTTTGCTCTTTATACAAATTAGCTCTTGTTTCCTCATCAAAAATATCATTCCACTCTTCTAATCCGTATAACCAATCTGCACTTGCTGCAACCATGTTTTTGTAAAGAAGTTCTTTATCAAAATCAAGACTTACAACTGTATCTTCTTCCATGTCATCGATTGGATTAGCTACTTTCAAACTATCATCAATCCCATCTAAGAAACCTGTCATAGTCATAATATTTATATCGAATTTTTCTGCAAGTTCTTTTACTGTTCCTGTTACTACTTCATCAGAAGTTTTTAAGATTTCTGCATAAACTTCTTGTTCTTTTAAAAAATATGATTCCCAAAATCTTTGTAAGTCTCCTTTATTGGCTGTTTCTGAATAAGCCATACTTCTCCATTGTGCTAATAATGCCATTTTTTTATCCACCTTTATTATTTTTATGACATATCCAAAATAATGTATCTGCTATCATAAATGATACTATGGACATATTTACGGATATTCGTTAGTGCTACAATACTATATTATATACTAAAATCATATAAAAGTCTATGGTCACAGGCAATTTTCCAAAAGCTTTGATTTAAGACAAGTGAGGTTACTAAGATGATACCGTTACAATTCATGTCGAATCGCAACCTAATGTCTAAACTGCTACGAGATTATGTACACAAATCGCTAAAACAGCGATTTGCCAGTGCATACCTAAGTTTTTTAGGCCATTCCATTCACTGTTTTATATTTATATACCATTTCTGCATGATTTTGTTCTTCGATTTGAATATCGGCTAATAATTTTCTTACATCTGAATTTGCAAACGAAAATACATTAGTATTATATTCAGAAGAAACTAATTTTTCTGTTCCAATACAATCTGTTGCCAAGAAACAATCTAATTTCTTATCTTCCGAGTTCGTCATCTGATCATAACTAGCCTTTGGTGCATATTGTTTTCCTGCACAATCATTACAATCTACGCTTGGTACGCTACCCGCCAATACTTTTCCCAAGGAATCATAATGCTTTTGTTCCTCTTTTTGAATGTTTTGAAACAAATCTTTTAACACGGTGTCTTTCGCTTCCTTTGCGTATTTACCATATTTTTGAATACATGTTTCCTCTTGTGATTGTAGACTAGTAATTGCTGTTTTTTCTTTTTCATTTAAAATCATATTATACCTCACGCTTTCTAAAATCATTGTTACAACTCATATTGAATCCACCTTACAATAAAAGTATGATATTATGTGATTCATAACAACCTTCTACTTCATGTGTCTATTTACAAAAGTAGTATAAGCATAATATGTATTTTTATACCCTAGTTCAAAATATTTTTATAAATTTTCCAACCAAACAAGTGCTAACGCAATCCAAACTTCACCTTCCCAATTATAAATTAGGACATATTTTTTTTATTTCCTCTAAGGTTCTTGGCTCTCCCATAAAATTGATTTTCACTCGATTGCTTACTTCCATTTTTCTGTATTTTTCCGGTGTCATCCCTACAAACTGTTTAAATTCTTTGGACATATGAGATTGATCATAATATCCATATTTTGTAGCAACTTCATTTAATTTTGTATGCTTATCCAGCTTCTCCATATTACGAATCACTAATTGAAACCTAACATACTTCTCATATAATTTCGGTGTAATTCCATTCACCTTTTCAAATGTTCGTCGAATATAGCATTCTGAATATCCAGTTTCACTAGCAATCGATTTTATAGAAATATTTCCCTTCGATTCACATATCCTCTTCCTAGTATATTCTTCTAATTTTTCTGCTTTGTCAATACGTTTAGACGGAAGTTTTGTGATTTTTCCAATATTGCTTCTATTATTTATAAGAAATTTTTCGTTTGAATAACTTACACTCTCTTGCATATTTATTTACCTCGATTCCTAGTTATTATTACTTATAAAAAAAAGGTGCCAACAGCAATACACTGTTGACACCTTTGTCTTTCTTGCAATATAACATACTTTTTTTCATTGTTCAATGAATATTTTATATTTTGGTACATTATCATAAAAATAAATTTACAAAATCAATTTTTTTATCATTTTTATTATATCTTTTCTCATATACTTTTATGTTATTCTTTCTCTCATTTTTTGTAGCATATACGTAATACATGAATATATTACTATAAATAAGTTAGTTTTCTAACATATAAAAAAGGAGTATATTTTGAATCATTGTTGTGATAAAAATTGTAATATTAAAAATTCCTGTGGAGACGAAAGTTGTTGTCCGCTACCATCTTGTGAATGTGTCGGTCCTCCAGGTCCACAGGGACTCACTGGCGAAACAGGAGCTAAAGGAGATACTGGCGCTATAGGACCCAAAGGTGACACTGGAGCTACCGGCCCTAAAGGGGATACCGGGACTGCTGGAGCCAAAGGAGATACTGGCGCTACTGGACCTAAAGGGGATACTGGTACTATAGGACCCAAAGGTGACACTGGGCCAATCGGCCCTCAAGGCATTGCTGGACTACAAGGCCCCCAAGGACTCACTGGGGCTATGGGTTCTAAGGGCGATACCGGGGCTACTGGCCCGCAAGGGTTAACTGGTTCTAAAGGAGACACTGGGGCTACTGGGGCTATGGGCCCTAAGGGCGACACTGGGGCTACTGGCCCGCAAGGGTTAACTGGCCCTAAAGGAGACACTGGGGCTACTGGGGCTATGGGCCCTAAAGGCGACACTGGCGCTACCGGGCCTAAGGGAGATACTGGTGCCGCTGGACCAACTGGTCCTCAGGGTTTTACTGGGGCTACTGGACCTCAAGGACCTGTCGGCTCCAAAGGCGATCCTGGTTGTTGCTGTTGTCAACCTGGACCTACAGGTCCTGCTGGCCCTGCTGGCTCCATTGGTCCTGCTGGAGAAGCCGGTCCCACTGGACCATCTGGAAGCAGTATCTGCCCCTGTGAAATTGTGTTTGGAAAAATGATTGACTTTTTATTAGAAAATGAATTTGAGTTTGAAGCTTCTGTAAATGCTACTTTCCCACTGACACTCACTAGTTCTGAAGATGTTCCCGCTGTCTTATACAATACCTGGTCAGTAGAATTTGAAGACGAGACAATTGTTCCTCTCTGCAAATTAGAAGCCCTCTATTTATCTTTTACTACTGAACAGGAGAAAAATACATTTGTCAGCTTGGCCAGTGTTGTCTTGAACAAAACCTTAAGCTGTTGCCATCAATGTGGATCTTGCGACATTTGTCCTGAATTTTTAAACGTAGATGCTTTTAACAGTATCATTGATATGCCAGACAATTGCAATTATGAGTATTATTTAAATGGTGAGTGTAGTTGCCAAAATTCTACTTGTGATATAACTGCTAATTTAATTGATTTATGTGCTTTCGTAAATACTACTGGCGAAAAATTAAGAGGCATAATCGAACGAAAACAAGCAGAAGGACACACCATTTCACTGATTGCTACCGCTAAAGATGACCTCATTGATGCTACTATCGATAAAACAATTGAAGCTACCGGCTTATCCAGTGTCTTACTCTCATATGAAGAGGACGGTGCCTTTAAAGTAGCTTTCATTTGTCTACAAGATATTACCGTAGTGCAATTTGCAGATGCTACTACACTATAATACAAAAACTTATTTTAGAAAGGATAATTATGGATCAAGTAAAAATTATTTTAGAACGTTTAAAAAACCCCAAAGTGATTATTAGTGTGGTATCACAAATTGTTGGCATTCTTGTTTTACTAAATTTTGATGTAGATACAGAATGGATTTTTGGAATTGTTACTGCTGTCACTTCTGTATTAGCCATGCTTGGTATTGTAACCAACCCCGATACACAGAATCACGGCTATGGGGATGACTTATATTTCTGCCCAACATGTAACCGTAAAACTGCCCATGTAAAAGCAAATGGCAACATGCTTTGTCCTGAGTGCGGAACAATTAATGACAGTATTATCATACTCCCAGAATAATACCAATCCTCCATGGTATTTACCTCATATTTTTTAGGAATGTCCTGTATCTAGCAATAAACCTATAAATTAATTTTATATATTATGTTCAAATACAAGAACATGGAAAAAGTCTCCAACAAGAGCTGGAGACTTTTTCTGTATTAACTCCTATGATTTCACTTGCTTCCAAGGGCGAAATCACAGATGTGAAAGGTAAAATTTATTTTTACCCCTTGTATTTATTTTATCAACAATTATTTATTCTTTAGAAAAGAAATAAGCTGCATAAGCCATAATTGGTACAAAAACAATTCCAATTCCTGTTGATAAACTAATTGACAGTTCAGGACAAATAATAAAAATAGAACCTATCATCAACCCTAAAATTCCTGCATAAGTTTGTTCTGGAAATTTTGCAAATAACTTTTCAATCAACTTTGCACAAGCTAAAATTCCTGCCATACATCCCAAAGCAACAACAATCAAAACAGGGATATTAAAGTTAGAAACCGCTGTTAGCACAGAAGTATAAATTCCCAATAACAACATAACAAAAGAACCCGAAATACCTGGAATAATCATAGTTGCTGCTGCTATCGCTGAGGCAAAGAATAAAATCGCAAAATTCATTGGTGTAACCGTTGTAATTAACGTTGTAGTTGAATCGTCTGGTTGAAGGACAAGCATAGCCATCATAATACCAAATGCAATCAAAAAGCTTATGACAATCGATGTACTTATTTTCTTTCCCTTTATTTTCTTTGCAATCATCGGTATAGAACCTATTATCAATCCCACAAACGCTAAGTTTGTAATGGTCGGAATAGTATTCAAGCAATACTCAATAATTTTACTAAAAAGTAAAATTCCAGCTACTCCACCAATACCAATAGGTGCTAATATACGAATAGATTTAAAAATATCTTTTGTAATACTTGATACTGCTTCAATAATTTGATCATATACATTTAAAATAACTGCCATAGTACCACCAGATACCCCTGGAATAATGTTAGCTATCCCAATAATTGCACCATATAAAATATGCACCAATTTCATTTCTTTTATAGACTTGATTAATTCTGTTTTGATTTTTTTTAACACGTAATAACCATCCTTTTCTTATATTGATGTACTCTCCAAATCCCTTCATATATCATATCTTTGCAAAAGTACACAGGTATGACAACACTATAGTAAACCATTAAGTTATCATAGGAATTTTAATTCTATCACATAAACCATCTTCTATCAACAGTCTATTACCTATGATTCGTAAACAGCTGCAATATTATCTAATTCCTCTGTAATATGAATATGTTGTGGACAGTGACCTTCACATTTTTTACATTTAATGCAATCCGAAGCTTTCCCATTTCCATTTGTTGCAAATCCATAAGATTCAGCATTAATTGGCGGTTCGCCTTCCACACCAAACATCCTATTGATATTTGATACTCTAATCAATTCCGGAATATTAATTTTCATAGGACAATCATCTACACAATATTTACATCCAGTACATGGCACAGTAGGAACTTCTTTGATAATATCAACTACTTTTGCAATACTTTTTCTTTCTCCTTCACTTAATGGTACAAAGTCTTCCATATAAGAAATATTATCATTTAATTGTTCTTCTGTAGACATCCCGCTTAATACAGTGATGATATTGTCTAACGATGCACAATATCTAATAGCCCAAGACGGAATTGATGCACCAGGATTAGCACTTAGTAAAACTTCTTTCGCTTTTTCTGGCAGTCCAACCAAAGAACCTCCTTTAACCGGTTCCATTATAATAACAGGTAAATTATATTTCATCACCATTTCATAACATTTTCTTGATTGTACATTATCATCTTCCCAATCCGCGAAATTTATCTGTAATTGTACAAATTCAACTTCATGACCATGTTTTTCTAAAATTTCTCCCAACACTTCCGCACTATCATGGAATGAAAAACCAATATGTTTAATCTTTCCTTCTGCCTTCATCTTTTTTACAAATTCCCAAGCACCAAACTCTTCTGCTTTATCAGCCTTTGCTTTGTCTAAAGCATGAACCAAATAATAATCAAAATATTCCACACCCACACGCTCTAACGAGGTATTGAAAACTTCTTCCATATCTTCTGGTTTCTGACAGACCCATAAAGGCAATTTGTTTGCAACTTGAAAACTTTCACGAGGATAACGTTCAATCACTGCACGTTTGACAGCATTTTCCGAAATACCATTTCCATAAACATAAGCAGTATCAAAATACGTAAATCCCTTTTCCATATAAGAATCCACCATTTTTTTCACTTGTTCTATATCCGTTTCACCGTTTAACTCTGGCAATCTCATAAAACCAAAACCTAATTTTTTTATTTCTTCTCCTAAATATCCTACACCCATACGATACCTCCTATCACTTTTCATGTCTATATTCTAAAATACTGTCGTTCACTTCATCTTATATGATAGCTATTGTATAGTATTTCGTCAATGGATTTTTATCTTATCTCAGATTAAGAATCGATTTATCATTTTTTCTACTAATATCCATCACTTGGCCAAAGTCTGGCAACTTTGGCTCGAAGAGACAAATTGCTGGTTGAAAAATCTTGTTTTTCAACCTAAGTATACCTCTAATTATATGAAATATGTAACTGTAATCATAACAACCGCCAAGCCCACAAGTAGAATTCCCATACCTCTGTTAAGTGCCTTAGCCGATGCTTTATTAGCAAAAACCGCAGCTAATCTGGCAAATACTACCGTACTCAAAATACAAACAAGCAAACAAACTATATCTGGCATTCCACCGATAATAAAATGACTTACTGCTCCTGTTAATGCTGTAAAGGCCATAATAAAAACACTAGTGCCTACCGCTGTTTTTAATTCATATCCTAATATAGTAGTTAAGATTAGAAGCATCATAATTCCACCACCAGCTCCCATAAACCCACAAATAGAACCTATGACACAACCTCCACCTATGGATTGTATCATTCTCTTTTTCGGACTCATACTTTCCATTTGTTGTTTCGTTGTCATAACAGGTGCAAAAATAAACTTCAAACCAAGAAATAACGTTGCAAAGACTGACATATCTCCCATTGTGGTGGCTGGAACATAACTTGATACCACACTTCCAATCAAAGTAAATATGAGAACTGTAATCATCATGGTCATTCCGTTTTTGATATCAATATTGTCATTCTTTTTATAAACATATGCCGATATCGCACTGGCCATTACATCACTGGCTAAGGCTACTCCTATAGCCTGATAGGCATCCATCCCTACAAATGTAATCAACATAGGTGCAATCACCGCTGCCGCACTCATTCCTGCTAATCCAGTACCTAATCCAGCACCCACACCAGCTAAAACATAAACTAAAATTTCCATAACTCTTTTCCTAACTCTTTTTATTTGCAACAGTTCACATATGACCTGTAACATTTATTGTAACTATTCAGCTATAAGCTGAAAGTTACAATTTTATGTACACAAATTGCTAAAAACATCAATTTGGCACTGCCTACTCAGGTTTTTATACAAAATAACGTATAAAAACACCTCGCGAGCATGTATAGCTGAACTGTTACCATTTATTTCACCTTTGTATTTCGAAATACACTTACTTCAAAACATTACATACAACCTCAACTATACTATAACCATCAATTGTGATGTAACTTTGTTAATATGTCGATAATAAAAATATGCCCTCAGACATTTAATATATAAGGGCAAAAATAAATTTTCCCCCACAGCGTCTGTGATTTCACCCTTACAAGCAAGTGAAATCACTGGACTTAAATGTGTCTGAAAGCATATTCCTAAGAATTCTCGTTAGAATTACTTATTTATAGTTTACAATTTTACCAAAATCTGGTTTTAAAGCTGCACCACCAACTAATCCACCATCGATATCTGCTTGTGCAAATAATTCTGCTGCTGTACTAGCATTTACAGAACCGCCGTATTGGATACGGATAGCTTCTGCTGTAGCTTGATCATAAACTTCACCAATACATACACGGATAGCTGCACAAACTTCTTGTGCTTGTTCTGTAGTCGCTGTAACACCTGTTCCGATAGCCCAGATTGGTTCGTAAGCGATTACTGCTGTAGCTGCTTGTTCTGCTGTTACATTTAAGAAAGCAATTTTGATTTGTTGACGGATAAAGTCAATTGTAACACCTTGTTCTCTTTGTGTTAATGTTTCTCCACAACAAACGATAGGTGTAATACCATGTTCGAAAGCTTTTAATACTTTTTTGTTTACTGTTTCATCTGTTTCAGCAAAGTATTCTCTTCTTTCTGAATGTCCGATTACTACGTATTTTACTCCAACATCTGTTAACATTGCTGGTGAAATTTCGCCTGTATAAGCGCCACTTTCTTCATAGTACATATTTTCTGCACCGATTTCAATATTAGATCCTTTAGCAGCTTCTAAAGCTGGGATAATGTCGATAGCTGGTACACAGAAAACTACATCTGATTCTTCTGTTGCTACTAATGGTTTTAATGTGTTAATTAATTCTACTGCTTGGCTTGGAGTCATGTTCATTTTCCAGTTACCAGCGATAATTTTTCTTCTTGCCATGATTGTATTCTCCTATTAACTGATTAGTTTATATTTGTTTTTTATATTGCTTCATTCTATTTTGATGAATGCTAGATATTTTTCCATTTAAGAGGTGTATAAAAACGTCAGCACTTATGCTCTGTCCTTTAGAGCATTAGTACTGCTACGTTTTTAATCAAGCGAAAGCGTCCTCGTAATGGATAATATCTAGTATTCATCCCATAATCAATGATTTATTTATCGTTTGTACAAGCAACGCCTGGTAATTCTTTTCCTTCTAAGAACTCAAGAGAAGCTCCACCACCTGTTGAAATATGGCTCATTTGAGGTCCATATCCTAAAATATTTACAGCTGCTGCTGAATCACCACCACCGATGATTGTTGTTGCATCTGTTTCTGCAAGAGCTTTTGCTACTGCAATTGTTCCTTTTGCAAGTGTAGGATTTTCAAATACACCCATTGGTCCGTTCCAAACAACTGTTTTAGCTGTTTTCACTGCTTCTGCAAATGCTTCTGAAGCTTTTGGTCCAATATCTAACCCCATTTTTCCTGCTGGCATAGCATCACAAGCAACATATTCTACTTCGATTTCAGCATCAATAGGACTTGGGAATGATGCAGCTACAGCTGTATCTTCTGGTAATAATAAATTTTTACCGAGAGCTTCTGCTTTTGCTACCATTTCTTTACAGTAATCAAGTTTTTCGTCATCTACTAAAGATGCTCCAACTTCGTATCCTTTTGCTTTTAAGAATGTGTAAGCCATACCACCACCGATGATAAGAGTATCACATTTTTCAAGTAAGTTAGAGATAACATTTAATTTATCTGCAACTTTTGCTCCACCAAGAATTGCTACGAAAGGTCTTACTGGACTTTCAACTGCATTTCCTAAGAAATCGATTTCTTTTTGCATTAAATATCCAACAACTGAAGTATCTACAAATGAGCTAACTCCAACGTTTGAACAGTGTGCACGGTGTGCTGTACCAAAAGCATCAATTACTACAACATCACATAAAGAAGCTAATTCTTTAGAGAAAGCTTCTCCATTTTTAGTTTCTTCTACTCTGTAACGAGTATTTTCTAATAAGATAACATCTCCATCATTCATTGCTTCTACTGCTGCTTTTGCATTGTCACCAACTACACAAGCATCAGCTGCAAATTTAACTTCTTGTCCTAATAATTCTGTTAAAGCTGCTGCTACTGGAGCTAATGATAATTCTGGTTTTGCTTCTCCCTTTGGTTTACCAAGGTGAGAACAAAGAATTACTTTTCCACCATCAGCGATTAATTTTTTGATTGTTGGAAGAGCTGCTGTAAGACGGTTTTTGTCTGTGATTACACCTGCTTTTAAAGGTACATTAAAATCACATCTGCAAAGAACACGAAGTCCTTTTACATTAATATCATCAATTGATTTTTTGTTTAATGACATAATAAATGCCTCCTTCTATGGAAATCTATTTTATATTAAGATCGAGAAACCTCAACTTAATATGTATTCTTTTTCTAATATAATTCTCATTTTTAAATAACAAAGGTCCGGTCCATAAGACCGGACCTTTATAGGTCTTTCCAACTACTAAATAATTTTAGCAGACAAAAATTTGTAAAATTAGAATTAAGCTAATTCAGCAAAGTATTTGATTGTTCTAACCATTTGGCTTGTGTATGAGTTTTCATTATCATACCATGAAACAACTTGTACATGTGTAGTTCCATTGTCTAATGGTGTAACCATTGTTTGTGTAGCATCGAATAATGAACCGAATGTGATTCCAACGATATCGCTAGATACTAATTCTTCTTCTGTATATCCGAAAGATTCTGTAGCTGCTGCTTTCATAGCTGCGTTGATATCTGCTACAGTTACTGTTCCTTCAACAACTGCTGTTAATAATGTTGTAGAACCTGTTGGTGTTGGGATACGTTGAGCAGCACCGATTAATTTTCCGTTTAATTCTGGAATAACTAAACCGATAGCTTTAGCAGCTCCTGTTGAGTTAGGAACGATTGAGCAAGCTGCAGCTCTAGCTCTTCTTAAATCTCCTTTTGGATGTGGTCCATCAAGAGTCATTTGATCTCCAGTGTAAGCATGGATAGTAGCCATGATACCACTTTTAATTGGAGCAAGTTTGTTTAAAGCGTCTGCCATTGGTGCAAGACAGTTTGTTGTACAAGAAGCAGCTGAGATAACTGTATCTTCTGCTGTTAAAATGTCGTGGTTTACATTGTAAACAACTGTTGGAAGGTCATTTCCTGCTGGAGCAGAGATAACAACTTTTTTAGCACCTGCTGCGATATGAGCAGAAGCTTTGTCTTTTGAACAGAAGAAACCTGTACATTCTAAAACTACGTCTACGTCTAATTCTCCCCATGGAAGATCTTTAGGATCTCTTTGCGCGTAGATTTGGATTTCTTTTCCAGAAACTACGATTGACGATTCTTTAGCTTCAACTGTATCTCCTAAAGCATATCTACCTTGAGCTGAATCATATTTTAATAAGTGAGCTAACATTTTTGGGTTTGTTAAATCATTGATTGCTACTACTTCATACCCTTCAGCACCAAACATTTGTCTGAATGCAAGACGACCGATACGGCCAAATCCATTAATTGCAACTTTTACTGCCATTTTAAATTCCTCCTAAAATGATTTTCTTTTTTATATTATTTTGTTATCACATAATCTACGTAATATACAAAATTTTATCAGCACTTTTATTTTACCTAATTTGTCTTAAAAATACAAGACGTATTTTCATTTTTTTTCTTTTTATCTTCATTCTAATACATATTCTTTACATTTTACTAATTAATTCTAGTTACTTGTGAAATTTTTGTCTATTTCCTATATACCTTTTTATCTTAAAAATTATGTATAATGATTTCGTATATAGTTTAATCATTCCTTACATTTTCATATTAAGTATTTTATGTTTGGAAATTTATCACACTACGAAAGGATTTTTTATGGCAATCACAACAGACTATCATTTACATACTTATTTTTCAGGTGACTCCGAGGCTCCAATGGAGGATATGGTAAAGCAGGCCATTTCATTAGGACTCACTCATATTTGTTTCACAGAGCATATGGATATGGATCAACCACCTGCTCCCAACGGCGAAATTTTAAATTTTGAAGTGAATACTGATTCCTATTTATTTGAATTAATTACTTTAAAGGAAAAATATGCCAAGGAGATAGCAATCAATTTCGGAATCGAATTAGGGTTAAATCCAGCCATCAGTAGAAAGTTAGCTGCCTATATTAAATCCTTTGACTTTGATTTTGTGATTGGTTCCACTCATTTATGCAATGGAATAGATCCTTATTTCCCAGAATATTTTGTAGGTAAAAGTGATGAAGAAGCTCATAGAGAATTTTTTCAATGCACCTTAGATAACATCAAATCTTTTTCAAATTATGATGTATATGGACACTTAGATTATATTGTTCGCTATGGCCAAAACAAAGATACTAATTATTCATATAATAAGCACAGTGATCTCATCGATGAAATCTTGAAAAAATTAATCTATAAAGAAAAAGGATTAGAAGTCAATACTGCAGGTCTAAAAAAAGGATTGCGTGATGTTCATCCTTATACCGATATCCTAAAGCGCTACAAGGAACTAGGCGGTGAAATCATCACCATTGGCTCTGATGCTCATACACCTTCGGATATGGCCTTCGGATATGACCACGCTAGTGCAGTCTTAAAAGAATGTGGATTTCAGTACTATTGTACTTTCGATAAACGTATGGCTAATTTTATCCCTTTAAAATAATGCTCTTCACCATAGATGAATTTAAAAAAGATGTCACTTCAACAAACGATACTTGCTAAAGTGACATCTTTTTTTCTTTTATTTTAACAAATGGTTCCACCACCCACTACATAATCATCTTCATAAAATACCACTGCCTGCCCTGGAGTCACCGCTCGCACCGGCTCATCAAAAGTACATCGCAATCTATCTTCACCAATCCGTTCTATGGTACACATAGCACCTTTATGACTGTAACGAATTTTACCTAATACACGAATTGGCGTGGTTACATCTTCTATTGCCATAAAATTCAAAGTATGACATTCTAATTCTGTTGAAAAAACATCTTCATTTTCTCCAATTACCACTTCATTTGTTTCTGGTCGGATCTCTACCACAAAAACTGGATGCCCTAAGGCTAAGTTTAAACCTTTTCTTTGACCGATTGTATAATGAGTAATCCCTTTATGTTCTCCCAGCACTTCCCCATCTAGGGTAACGAAATTTCCAACTCCTGGTACTTTTCCTTCCGCTTCTCTATCAATAAAACCTGCATAATCATTATCAGGAATAAAACAAATTTCTTGACTATCTGGTTTATTTGCCACTGGCAACAACATTTCATTTGCCAATTCTCGCACTTGATCTTTTGTGTACTCACCAACAGGCATTAATGTTCTAGATAATTGCTCTTGAGTCAAGTTATATAAGGCATATGTTTGGTCTTTTGCTGCTGTAGCCGACATTTTCAAGGAATATCTACCGCTAGGTAATTGGACCACTCTAGCATAATGTCCTGTCGCAATATAGTCTGCTCCAATATTCAAACTTCTCTGTAACAAAGATTCCCATTTCACATAACGATTGCAAGCGATACATGGATTAGGCGTTCTACCTTGTAAGTATTCTGCAACAAAATAATCCATAACATTTTCTTTGAATTCATTTTTAAAATTCATAACATAGTAGGGAATATCTAAACTTTCTGCCACTCGCCTGGCATCATCTACTGCCGAAAGTCCACAACACCCACCACTTTCTTCTTGGATTGTTTGTTCCTCATCTTGCCATATTTGCATAGTAACACCAATCACTTCATATCCCTGTTTTTTCAACAAATAGGCTGCTACAGATGAATCCACACCACCAGACATCCCTACTACTACTTTTTTATTCATATTTTAGTATTCTTCCTCTTCTGCTTCTTCTTCACTAATATCCGATTTTGGTTTTTCTAATCCTTCAATCTGTAAATCATGTTTTTGTGCATAATCCCACAAAGCTGCATGAATCGCTTCTTCTGCTAATAGCGAACAATGTACTTTCACTGGTGGCAAACCGTCTAGGGCTTCCATAACTGCTCTATTAGTCACCATCAAAGCTTCTGTAATTGTCTTTCCGATTACAAGTTCTGTTGCCATGCTACTTGTTGCTACTGCCGCACCGCATCCAAAAGTTTTAAACTTACAATCCTTGATCACTTGATTTTCATCAATATCAAGGTAAATTCTCATAATATCACCACATTTAGCATTGCCTACTGTACCAACACCACTGGCGCCCTCTATTTCTCCTACATTCCTTGGATTCTGAAAATGATCCATGACTTTATCTGTATACATGTTAATTTCCCTTTCTCAACTCTAGCCTCTATCTATTTTGCTTTTTTATAAAATCTTCATACAAAGGCGACATACTTCTTAATTTTGCTACAATTTCTTTCACTGATTCCACCACATAATCTAACTCTTCTTTTGTATTTTCTTCACTTAAGGACAAACGCAATGATCCGTGTGCCTCTTCATGGGGTAATCCAATTGCCAATAACACATGAGATGGGTCAAGAGAACCAGAAGTACATGCAGAACCACTAGACGCACATATACCTTTCATATCTAGCATAATGAGCAATGATTCTCCTTCAATAAACTGAAAACTAATATTTACGTTATTTGATAACCGTTTCTTGGCATCTCCATTTAATCTTGCATATGGAACTTCTTTTAATATCTGATTAATCAAATACTCTCTCAATTCCAATTCCACTTTCGATTTCTCTTCCATGATGCGAAAAGCTCGTGTTACAGCTGCTCCTAAACCTACAATGCTTGCTACATTTTCTGTTCCAGCCCTTCTTGCACGCTCTTGCTGTCCTCCATGAATAAAGGAACGTATTTTCACGCCTGTTCTAATGTATAAGAAACCAATCCCTTTAGGACCATTTAATTTATGTCCGCTGGCACTTAACATATCAATATGATATTCATCAGCATTGATTGCTACATGACCGTATGCTTGTACTGCATCTGTATGGAACAATATTCCGTTTGCCTTTGCCAATGCTCCAATTTCTTTAATTGGTTGCATGGTGCCGATTTCATTATTGGCAAACATAATTGTAATCAAAATAGTATCTGGACGGATGGCCTTTTCTATTTCATCTAATTTTACAATTCCATTCTCATCTACATCCACATAAGTAATTTCAAATCCTTTTTTTGCTAAATACTCACAGGTATGAGAAATTGCATGATGTTCTATCTTAGATGTAATAATATGTTTTCCTTTATGACTATAAGCATCTGCTGTTGCTTTCAAACACCAATTATCCGCTTCTGTTCCACCACCTGTAAAATAAATTTCATTTGTTTTTACACCCAATGTATTTGCTATAATTTCTCTAGTTTCTGTAATCGCTTTTTTAGTAGCTGCTCCCAATGAATAAATACTGCTAGGATTTCCATAATGTTGCGTAAAATAAGGAAGCATAGCTTCTACAACCTCTGGTGCTGTTTTTGTTGTTGCTGCATTATCTAAATATATTAACTGACTCATCTGCGTCCTTTCTATAAATAAAATCTAAAGATTTTTTAATTCCTAGTAATCCACTACGGATTTAGTAATTTAAATATAACACCCTCCATAAATTCTGTCAATTAGTTCATTATGAAACATTTTTAAACAGTATTAAAGTGTGCTTTCACATCTATAAATAATCGCTGTGATAAGTTTCTTTTTACCAACATATATTAGTGAAAAGAATTGAACTAATATATGTTTCTCTCTACTACTCATATTAGCTGAAAGGTGCTATTTTATGAACTTATTAAAATATAAGCAAAATCCTTTGATTTTTGGTACTATTATTCTGACTGCAACCGGACTGCTCAGTCGTCTAATCGGATTTTTCTATCGAATCTTTATTTCTCATGCCTTTGGCGAAGAAAGCATGGGCATTTATCAATTAGTGGGACCCGTTTTAGCACTGTCCTTCTCTTTTGCTGCCGCTGGTATCCAAACTGCTATCTCAAAACACGTTGCTAGCGAACCTACTTCTAAAGATTATAAATCTTCTCTACGTTTTTTACTAGTTGGATGTTTACTTGCCTTCATCTTATCTACTAGTTATAGCCTAATTATTTATTTCTATTCCACTCCCATTGCCACCTTCTTTTTAAAAGAACCGGCTTGCGCACCACTTCTTCGTATTTTAGCTTTTTCCTTTCCATTTAGCGCTCTCCATGCCTGTATCAATGGATATTATTTTGGCATCAAGAAAACTGCCCTTCCTGCATTAACTGGGTTCACTGAAAGTATCTGTCGTACAGTTACAGTCTTCCTATTGTATGAATATGCTCTCTCACATGATATAGTACCTTCCATTTCTTTTGCTATTGTAGGTATCGTTATTGGGGAAATCTCATCTATTATTATTTCTCTATTAGCTGTTATGCTTCGTTTTATTTACTTAGATAAATTTGTTCATTTTTTTGATGCTGCTATGTTTCCTCAAAACTCCTTTTACCTAACCTTCAAAAAAATTGGTACCATGGCCTTACCCTTATCTAGCAATCGTGTGATCCTCAGTATTTTACAAAGCATTGAAGCTATTTACATCCCCTACATGTTACAAAGATACGGCTATTCTAGTGAAGATGCTCTGCGCATTTTTGGTGTATTAACTGGAATGGCTCTCAGTCTAGTTCTATTTCCCTGTGCCTTAACAAACTCTGCCTCTGTACTACTCTTACCAATTGTATCTGAGGCAGAAATGAACCAAAATCATAATAAAATTACTAGAACGATTCAAGGCGCTTTAAAATTCAGTATTGGGTTTGGATTTTTCTTCACCTTTATATTTTTCTTTTTAGGACCATTGGCTGGTACCTTTTTATTTCACAGTGAACTAGCTGGTGAATTTATTGTTGCCTTTAGCTTTATATGCCCTTTCCTCTATATCAGTACTACATTTTCAAGCATCTTACACGGCCTTGGAAAAACAAAAATCACCTTATTTATTAACATTACTTCCTTACTGATTCGCATTGCCTTTGTTTTTCTTTGTATTCCACTAGTAGGTATTCAAGGATACTTTCAAGGTGCTTTAATAGCACAGCTCTTCTCCTGCTTTTGTTACATATTCTCATTGAGAAAATATATAGTAAATAAAACATAAGAATATTACTTATTACAGGTCATGTACGAATGATAACTATAGCTTTTTCTTTTCATTTATTTTAAAGTATGGTAAACTTATATCCGATTTGATTTTACAATCAGAAAAACAACTGCATGAGCAGTTAGGAGGATATCATATTATGAGTTTACATTTTGTAAAGAAACTACCCACTCCAGAAGAAATTAGCAAACAATTTCCTGTTCCACCTCATTTGCAAGCATTAAAAAAAGAGCGTGATGAGCAGATTAAGGCCGTAATTACTGGAGAAAGTGATAAATTTTTAGTTATCATTGGACCATGTTCCGCAGATAACGAAGATGCCGTATGTGATTATGTGACACGTTTATCTAAATTAAATGAACAAGTAAAAGATAAATTAATTTTAATCCCACGTATTTATACCAATAAACCTCGTACCACAGGTGAAGGATACAAAGGCATTGTACACCAACCAGATCCAGAAAAAAAACCTGATTTATTACAAGGTCTTATCGCAATGCGTAAAATGCAGTTACGAGCTATGGAAGAATCTAGATTAACTGCTGCCGATGAAATGTTATATCCAGAAAACTGGCACTATGTTTCCGATATGCTCTCTTATGTGGCTATTGGTGCACGTTCTGTAGAAGATCAACAACATCGTATTACAGTCAGTGGATTTGATGTACCTGCTGGAATGAAAAATCCTACTAGTGGTGACTTTTCTGTTATGTTAAATTCTGTTTTTGCTGCACAACATCCACACTCTTTTATTTATCGTGGTTGGGAAGCAAATACCGATGGCAACCCCTTAGCACATACGGTGTTGCGTGGCGCTGTAAACAAATATGGACGCAGTCTCCCTAATTACCACTACGAAGATTTACATGTTTTACTATCGCTATATCAAGAAAGAGCCATTGCAAACCCAGCTTGTATCATAGATGCAAACCATAACAATTCTAATAAACAATTCGATCAACAACCAAGAATTGTAAAAGAAGTTATGCACAGTCGTTCCCTTGATTCTGATATCTATAAATTGGTAAAGGGAGTTATGATTGAAAGTTATATTGAAGAGGGCGCACAAAAAGTAGGCTGTGGTATTTATGGTAAATCCATTACAGATGCATGCTTGGGATGGGAAGCTTCTGAACGCTTAATATTAGAACTTGCAGAATATAAATAACATGACAAATATAAAAACACTAGAAATCAGCAAATTTGCTTATTTTCCAGTGTTTTTTTACTTTAATCACATTTTTTACAAATATCTATATACACTTGCATAGAAGAAATATCAGCATTGCCTAATAACTGTTGAATATCTTTCATGCACATACCTTTTTGAAAACAGTGTACTGCAAATGAATGGCGCAATGTATGAGGTGTAATATCCATCTCAATTCCTGCTTTTTTTGCATAACCTTTTAATATTTTCCAAAGCCCTTGTCTACTCATATCTTTTCCTGAACAATTTACAAACAAGCTCTCTGATTTCGTCTTTTCAACCATACTTCCTCTGGCAAGTAGTAAGTATTCTCGAATCATTTTTATAACATGCTCTTCAACAGCAATTTCTCTGGTTCTCGTCTCATCCCTACAAATAATTATATTTTTATCAAAATCCACATCTGTTATCTGCAAAGAAATCAACTGACTAGCTCGCATTCCTGTTTCATATAAAACCAATAACATGGCTTTGTCACGCAAATCTTTAGGACGATTTCCAGTAGGCTGACTTAATAATTTTCTTGTATCTTCGACACTTAAAATCTCTGGAAGCTTTTTTGATATCTTAGGTGGCTTCAATCGTTTCACTGGTTCTTCATCAATACCATACTGCTCTTTCAAAAAATGAAACCATGTCTTAATAGCTGCCATTGTTCTAGAAACTGTAGTGGCTGCAAAGTGATTATTTTCTAAATATTGAATATAACTATCAATCCTTGCACGAGTTATTTCTTCTACCCCTGTAACACCTTCATTTTCTAAAAAAATTCGCATTTTATTTAAATCTCTTTTATATGACTCTTGTGTATTTTTAGACATTTTTTTCACATCATTCAAATAACTTCCAAAAGCATTTATTTTTGCTTCCATATCAAAACCTTCTCTCAACTATTATATTAGATTATATATAACCATATTCCTACTAGAATACAATTATAATCATAAAAGTCGACAAATGCAATCTTATTTTTTATAAAAATTTTAATATTTTTACAATTTTTTTATCGCGCACAACATATGGAATCATTTCGACAATTTCATACTAAATATAGAAATCAATGAACTCTTTATTTTTTTAAATTTAAATATATTTCTCTTTTTACAACCATACTATTTTCTTTCATAAACTCCCCATTTAAAAACGTAAAGTACGTTCCAGGAGTAATAATTCCAGCCATTACTGTTTTAATACCACTTGCCTTTAATAGACTATCTGTAAATTTCACACAATTTGTTCCCATGATCCAAAAATGTTTATATGCTCCTTTTGTAAATTTATAGAAAGTCACATCTGTCGTATTGTATAATTTACTTGCATAATCTTCGAAATGACACGCTTCTTTGTTTTCTTCAAGCGCAATCTGTGCATTTGATTTCCATACATGAACTCTCGATTTTAATTCCTCTACTGCTATTTTTAATTTGTTAAGTTCTTCATCTGTTAATGCTAAACCAAAGCCAAATAGAACTTCATTCTTAAACTCCTTGCAAAATTCTATATAATCTTTTTTATTATAAACTTCAAATAAAATGCCCGTGCCTAACACACCGCCAAATTTAATGCTCTCTTTATCATAAGCTCCATAACAGATTACTTTATCACCTATGGCAAAATCAACATGCCCCACTACTCTGCTCAACCTGTTTGAAATATGGATAAAAATCTCTATATTAGGTTCTACTGTATCTTTTTCTGATTTTAATTCCACATTTTCATTCATGCTCTCTTCTAGAAATTCATTGATATTTTTCAATAATGCAAGAGGGATAAATGTAGTCATAAATACAGGTAATGTAATTTTACTTCTATATTTTGTTGCATTTTGATATCGACTAGGCATAGCTTCCGTCAATGCATCAAAAAAAACTGAGCACCCTAATACAATCAAATAAATTCCAATCACATTGATACTCGTGGATAATCGTCTATAATTATCTGTCAAGAAAAATCCTGCAAATGCCATATTAGCAACCGCTGCACACACAAAACGAAACCGCACTGATACTTCCTCTTTCCAATACAGCACAAGACTAATCAAATTGCTAAACGTAGCCAATAGAGCCCAAAAACACATAGCGATAGGAATGATAGGCATCATGGTATGGATATATTTATCCAAATAAAAAAGAATAATACCAGCTGCAAAAAACTTCAAAACACTTTGAACAATTTTCTTCTTATCTTTTTTTAAATGAGACAAAATTTGTATGAAATTTATAATCAAATTTATTGCAAAATAAGATAATAAAAGCCTAATTCCTTTTGCTAATAAAAGCTCATCTCCTAATATCATAATGATACCTATCACAATGTTGAGAAGGCTTTGAAGGAATAAACTCATTGCCGTAGTTTGTGTCTTTAATCGTTTGCTTATCTGTTCCATATAAATAACAGTACCTTTCTCATTAAAAATCCCATTTACTGCAATCCTACGCTTGCTGGTTAAATGGGATTTCCTAATTTATCTACTTCCACCTGATGATCTACCTCCACTTGATGGTCTGCTTCCACCTGTCGGTCTACTTCCACCTGATGGTCTACCTCCGCTTGATGGCCTACTTCCACCTGTCGGTCTACTTCCACCTGTCGGTCTATGGTTTCTAGGTGGACTTTGCCTTCTTGGATCATGATGGGTTGTTGTTCTGTGATGCGGTGTTGTTCTATGATGTCTTGTACTATGATGACCACCTCTATGACCTCTTCCACCAAATATTGCTATGATTATTATAAGTATAACGACTACAATAAAAATTCCCATATTGCCCCCATTTCTGCTATCAACTTAGGTTTTTATAGAAAAAATACGTATAAAAAAACTCCGCGACACTACATAAGTAAACTGTTACTAATTTTTTTACTATTATAACAAGAATTTAATTATTTGTATATAAATAATAGCATTTATTACAAAAATTCGATTATCTTTAACAAAATACTTGGATTTATATACACTTCTGTAATAATTCCTAGGATAAACACTACTAAAACTAATACAATTTTCATCCATTGCTTCAGTTTACTAGATTTTATCCCTCCATAATAAGAAGTATCATAATATTCTTTCCAAATTTTTTTCCTTGTATTTATTAATCCTATATAAGCCACGGAATAAAATATAAATTGTGGAAATACACCCGCTATAAAAAGTAAAATCCCCTTGAGACCATACCTTAAAGATAAAATTTCTAGCAACATGCCTGCTAAACATCCCATCCAACTAGTAACGACGCAAAGTATCATACCACCTATATTGGTAAAGGATAAAATCATTAGAAATATAATTTTCACCAATCGATTTTGTATACAAAGGTATAACATTTTCGAAAAATCAACTTCTAATCCATTTATGCTTTCCATTAATTCTGCCCGTAAAAAACTATCGTGATTGATAAACTCATCTTCCCACAAAAACACCATTGCGATACCTACCAGAAAACTAATTCCGAATAAAAAAAAGAAAAAAGAAACGGTAAGGTTTCTTTTTCTCTTTATTTTTTCTGCCAATTATCCATCCCTTCTTCAAAGTAACATGTAGCTTTATCTAACTATGATTACGCCACCTACACAAATATGATGTAAATCATTCGTTTCACATTACTGATCCGCTTACCTTTGTACATTATATGCTAGCAATATTTATTTTTATAACACATAATTGCAGAAATGGTTTTGCTATCTTCGATTTTTCCACTGTAAATCATTTCTGCCAATTCATCTACCGAATAAGCCTCCACATTGATAAATTCATCTTCATCCAAATTTTGTTTACTTTTCTGTAAGTTCTTTGCCACATAGATGTCTATCTTTTCATTACAAAAAGCAACTGTTGTTCGAATGGAAATTAATAGTTCCAAATGGTCTGATTTATACCCAGTTTCTTCTTCTAGTTCTCTTGCAGCCGCTACCTTAGTTGGCTCCTCTGCACCATTTAATCCACCAGCTGGAACCTCTAAGGTAACTCTATCTAATGCATTGCGATATTGCCGCACCATTAATAGCTTACCATCATCTCTAACTGGTATCACTGCTGCCGCACCCTTATGACCTATAAAATCCCATTTTACAATATTTCCATTGGGCACCTGTATGGTGTCTTGATAATAATCTATGATGGAGCCTTTGGCTACCAAGGTTCTTTCTAATCGTTTGAATTCTGCCATGTTTTGTCCTCTTTTCTGAGTTTTTTGTTCTCATCATTCTATCAAATAACTATTATAGCTGCATCTCTAACTGCTAATTTCCAATATTATAAACAGAGTTTACATAAATCTTTTGGTTTTTATTTCCTGATACAATTGGAATACGTTTCATTCCTTTATCCATACTAAAGAAATTATCTGCAAACTTCATGTCGCCATCTTCTGATTCTAGTATAATATTATGTGCAAATGCCTGTGTTGTAATAATGACTGCATCCTCTTCCACTTTTGCTTCTATCTGTGGATTGACAAACTGGTAATGTTTTGGTGCTGTAAATAGACAAGTTCCATATGACACCACTTCATCTCCCACAACAAATCGATAATTCATATGTACATATAGTGGATTTTGATTTGAAAAATCAACTTTATCTAACCACACACCATCATAGGCTGATACCCTAACTTCTTGGCTACCCCTGATTTGTTTGCCTGTTTCATCTATTAAAACTCTGCTATCTGGACCACATAATTCCCATTCTACTGTACCAACTACCTCTTGTTCTGTTTCATTGGCAACTTGTAATGTAGCAGAAATCTCTAAATCAGATTCTTCTAAGACACAATATGGACGTTGATCCACTTCCCCGTGTTCTTCGCAAGAAATCATAATTGGAGCAAACATTTTTTTCTCTGCATAATGTAGCGCTTTCCATCTACCAAAATAATCGATGCTTGCCCATGATGCTACTGGCCAAATATCGTTTAACTGCCATACTACAGTACCCATACAGATTCCTCTGTGACGTCTAAAATGTTCTACTCCATAACGAATGGCATCAGCCTGTAAACATTGTGACGCATAAAGCAATGCTTGAAAGTCCTTTGGATACAAATAAGTTGCTGCCATATAATTCATGATTTTTCCATTAGCAGCTGTATTTCTCTGATGCATTTCCATGATTCTAGAAAAAATATTTCTATCCTCTGGTAAGGTAAAGCTTTCAACGGTTTTCATACATGGGAATGATTGAAAGCCAAATTCTGATAAGTATCTAAACTTATATTTTCTATAATCTGTAAAAGGTTTGTTCCCATGCCAAACATCCCAATAATGCGCATCCCCTCTATTAGGATCACTAGGATAATCATAATTTCCACCTGAAGATGGTGAAGAGGGCCAATAAAAGGCTTGTGGATCTTCTTCTTTTACGATTTTAGGAATAATGTATTCATACATTTTGATATAGTCATATTTCTGTTTTGCACTTGGTGTCCATGCTTTTGTCAGCACTTGTTCTTCCATTTCATTGTTTCCACACCACAATCCCAAACATGCATGATGTCTAATGCGACGTACATTGTCTATAGTTTCTTGTATGATATTTGCTTCAAAAGCATCATCTAACTCATAGCTTGCACATGCATAAAGAAAATCTTGCCAAATAACAAGTCCCATTTCATCACATAAATCATAGAAATAATCATCTGGGAAATATCCGCCACCCCAAACACGAATGCTGTTATAATTTGCTTCTACACAATCCTGTAATAAAACCTTTGTTCTTTC
>JAWXVD010000025.1:0-34054 GCA_044425705.1 Eubacteriales bacterium
AGGTTGTTTCTTTCGAAACATGTTCTCTTGCATTCGTAATTTAAATTGCTTTAAACTCTCATGCTGAATATTCTCTTTAGAATTTTCGAGATTGTATTACTGTTTATTTGTCAATGTTCTATGTTGTTTTGTTGTCGTGTGTTTCACAGGCAACTTGTATATATTACCATGCGTGCAATCACTTGTCAACAACTTTTTTATTTTTTTTAAAATGTTTTTTTCATTTGTTTACCGCCATTTCTCGCGGTAGATTCTTATAATAACACTTTGCTTTCTATCTGTCAACAACTTTTTTAAAGTTTTTAAATCAAAAATACATGTAAGTAAATTCCACATTAGTGTTCACGTCCGAATTGTAACAATTCTGTTCGACACCAAAATTCACTCACATGCATTCATCACTTATATCAATATGGTTATTTCACTTGTTTAGTATAAACCTTTAAAATAATTATATTCATATAGCATAGTCAATACTACATTCTCTTTCACTTGCTCCTGTATAGTAATGCCCACGCTTCCCAAGATTCCCATATCACAGAGGATAAAAACAATCCAAAGAATAGCAAGTGCACAAAAACATCCCACACACAACCCCAACACTTGATCTAAGAGATGCAGTGCAGGTAACTTCATTAAGTTATGTATAGACTTTATAGGTATTTGCACGATACCATATAATAAACCCAGTAATATTAGCCCAATAATAAGCAAGATCGTAATTCCCACATTATCATTTTTTAAAGCAATGTATATGAACCAAAGATCGACTAAGCTAATCAAAACTACAATCAATGCTACAAAGTCTGATACCACTCTTGTCATTCCTTTATTGTATCCCCTTATAATATAGTAAATAAATAATATAATAGTAACAATTAATGTAATATTCATTTGTTTTTCGTTTCCTTTTCTATTGTAAAACAATCGCTTCTATCTTATCAGATGTGATGAGATAATATTTAGACATATTTTTACCCGGAATCACTGCCTTCACTTCCGATTCAAATATACCTTCATATTTTAATTGACCTTTCACAGTATATATATGGCATTCTGTTTCATTATAAATAATAATTCCTGTATCATTAAAAATAATATCTTTATATTCTATGTCAAATCCTAATACTTCTATTGCGTTCCCTTGGCTATTGTATATTTCCATACTATATTTATTCACACCAGTTGCATCTAGAAACACAACTCCCACATACTCTTCATTATAAAATACTTCCTGTATTTCTTGATCAATAAGACGATCCGCTTGATGCATAGGTTTTTGATTTCCACTGTAAAACATAATTCTATTATCCCCAGCAGCAAACACACTATCCTCGTCCATAAAAAAGATTTCTGCAACAATGGTATTTGCATAGGTGTAGCTACTCACCATCTTATTCAAATTATTTTGCCCCACATCACCAAAATTATAAAATGTAACATTACTTTCCATCGTACCACTATCTACATATAGATAAGATACCGCCAATAACTCACCCGAAAAATCAATGGCTATAGGATAACCTGTAATTTCCATAGTCGATTTTTCATATGCTAATTTGTTGCCATCAAAATCATAAATATCTATCCAGGTAGCACTCGTGTCTTCTAAAACTGCTGCAACCACACCATTTTCCGAAACCGCTAATGTACGAATAGGTAAATTGGTATTAATTTCTGTTGCATTTCCACTAGCATCTATTGCATATATAATGTTACCGCTATAATCTGCTACCGCAACCATATCCCCAGCCGTCTCGAGAATTGGGTTTTGCATTTCATAAGTTATATTCCACAATGCCTTTCCGTTTCCTTCAGTGCAGCTGACACCATCTTTACTATATGCAAGAATGTTTTCATTCAAAGCTTGATAAACACTATTCGTAGCTCCCACCCGTGCTACAGATGATTTCACCACATAACTTGTATAGGTTTTGCTCTGCCACTGATTATACACTATAGCGCCCAGCACTATAATCACCAATAGAACCGCCATACTCTTATACAGAGTTACAACACGATAACGTCTCAATTGTTTTTTCAGTTCATTATTTTCTATTGTCATTTTATCTTGCTTCTGTTTTTTTAATTTTTCAAACATTACGCTTCTCCAAATCTGTTACAGTTCACACGTGACCTGTAACAGTACATGTACTCATTTATCATTTTCATACGTACTATGCAGTAAATGCATAGTACTGTGCGAACAGTAACCCAAATCTTCTGTACTTCTACCAAGTATAACGTAGGATAAGAACCTTGGCAAGTTCTACATTTCTTATTCTATTGGCAATATAATTGCTTGTCCTTGTATAATCTTATCTGGATTTTCTATATTATTCAAGCTACACACCTCACTAATTTTATCTGTGGATTGATATTTTGCTTCACAGACTGCTGCAAGCGTGTCCCCTTCTTGAATAATATAAACTTCATGCTCTAATTTTTCATCAGCAGTTGCCTCTTCTTGCTTATCCATCACCACAACCTCACTTGATATTACTGCTTCCGAATCTTCTTTTGATATTTCTATTTTAATGTCATCTTCACTCTCTGTTATAGATTCAGAAAATCCAATTTCTTCATCACTATTTTCAACAACCACTTCATCCACTTCCCCTAGTTCCATCTCTTCCGCTAGCTTTTCTTCTGTTGTTTTTTCTACAACAATAATCGGCGTGTCTATTTCATTCATCGTCTGTTCTAATTCTAATACTTGTCCAATATCATCTACAAATTGACTCATGGTAGTATAACCATTCATTGTGCCAACCCCTACTATTCCCAACATAATCGTCATTAAACACGACCATATTGAAACCACCTTAAATCTAGGTTTCCTTTTCATAGATTTAACCGCTTTTCTATTTTCACTTTTTATGGTCTCTAATTTCTTTCTACTAATGCCTTTATCTACGATTTCATTTGCATTGTGTGCATCCTCTTGTTTATTAGGCAATTCTTTTTTCATTCCACGGGCATGATATGTACGCTCCATTACTTCAATCTTTTTATTCATATGAACTAAATAAGATTGCATTTCTGGATTTTGTTCATAGAAGATAAAAAATCCTTCTATCATATTAGATGTACCATTCTTAAAATATATTTTTTTCTGTTGTATTTTCGTTTCTAATCTTCCAATAACTTGATACATTTGAAAATAGTCTTTCTGTACAATCTTGTTTTTTTCTTTTTCTTCCACGGCACCATAAACAAATAGATAATGACAGCTATCTCTTCTTTCTTCTTTACCATATAATATGTACCTAGTTGTAGCTTCTTTATTTTCTTGCTCTACTTGCTTCATAAAAGTATATACATAATCTTCAATATATACCTTCAGATACTCACCAACCGTTCCAATTTGCATAATATTTTTAGGAAAATTCATTTCATACCCCACCTTTCTTACACTACTGCAACTTGGAACCATTCGGTACAAATTGCCTGATGAAAATTTATTTTCATGCTATTTTCTTTTTACTATAGCATCACCTTTCTCTAATATTTGTCATAATGTGTTGTCACACCTCCCTTTTTTATCGACTTTTTTCTTTATGCCTATTTCAGTTAATATAAATACTACCTATACAGTAATTTTCCAATAAAAAAGACGTAATTTACATCCTTTCATCAGCATCTCACTTCATTTTCCACTGAATCAATCTGTAAATTACATCTTTATATTTTATTATAAAATCTCATTTAATTACTATTACGTTTTATTACAAAATCCATTTTCAACTTCACATTTATAGAAATTTATAAATCGTTGTAGATGTGTATGGTCTTTCTGGTCCGAATATCGCCGATGGAAATTCTGGTTTATTTGCTGTGTCAGGATAATATTGTGTTTCCAAACATAATCCCGCTCTTTTGCCATACACCTTCTTATTTTTACCTTCTTCTCCTGCAATAAAATTGCCTGCATAAAATTGTACTCCTGGCAAATCAGTGTATGCTTCCATCATTCTTCCTGACTTTGCCTCTTGCACTGTTGCAAATAATTTTACTGTACCATCAAAATCGTCAATAACCCAGTTATGATCATATCCCCCTGCAAATTGCAATTGTTCAAACTCAGCATCGATACCAACTCCTATTTCCGTCATTTCCCTTAAATCCATAGGTGTATCTTTTACCGTGGCAATTTCTCCTGTGGGAATAGAACCTGCGTCTGCTGGCGTGTAGTTTGAAGCTAATAATTGTATACTGTGGGTACAATCTACACTTTCACTACCTGCACCACCCAAGTTAAAATATGTATGATTAGTTGGGTTCATAATTGTATCTTTATCACTAATTCCCTTATAATCTAGTATCAACTCATTATCATCTGTCACTCTATAGGTCACCTTCAATTTTTTGCTTCCAGGAAATCCCATTTCTCCATCTTCAAAACGAACAGAAAGTGTCACTTCTTGATTCCCTTCTTCCACATCCCAAACTCTTTTATGAGAACCTATTTCACCATCACTATGAAGATTATTCACACCATCGTTTACAGCTAATTGATATGTAGTACCGTTAATAGCAAAAGAAGCATTTCCGATTCGATTCGCATTAGGCGCAATTGTAGAACCAAAAAAACAATTATTGACAAAATAATCTTCCAATTTATCGTATCCTAAAACCACATCTTCTATTTTTCCATTCTTATCTGGTACGAATAGACTCACCAAAATAGCTCCGTAATTTGTTATAACTGCTTTCATACCATTTTCATTTTCAATCGAATACAAAAATACATTTTTCCCACATTTTGTTTGCCCAAACAATTCTTTTGTTATCATATACATCCCCTCCATCGTTATCTATTACAGCTTACAGTTCAATCCTACCTTCTAATGCACGCAGCAATGTTACTTCATCAATATATTCCAAATCTCCACCTACAGGCACCCCACTAGCTATTCTCGTCACCTTTATTCCTGCAAGTTTAATTAATTTAGAAATATACATAGCCGTGGTCTCACCTTCCAAAGTTGAATTGGTGGCAACAATCACTTCTGATACGTTTCCCTTCACCCGCTCAACTAACTCTTTCAATTTAATATCAGCAGGACCAATTCCTATCATGGGAGAAATTGCACCATGAAGCACATGATAAACGCCTTCATATTTTCCAGTTTTTTCATATGCTGCTAAATCCCTAGTATTTTCAACTACCATAATGAGAGAATGATCTCTATTAGGGTTGGCACAAATAGGACACACATCTTTATCCGTTAAGGTGTAGCACTCTTTACAATATCTCACATTATCTTTGGCTTCAATAATTGTATTCGCCAATCTATCTACTTTTGCTTTCGGCATGTTAATTAGATGAAACGCCAATCTTTGTGCTGACTTCTCACCAATTCCTGGCAGTCCAGCTAATTCACCTATCAGTTTATTAATATGTCCACTATACAAATCCATTAGAAAGGAAATCCTCCTCCAAGTCCACCAGTCATTTGCCCCATCAAATTATTGTTGGCTTCATCCGCTAAACGCAACGCTTCATTTGTCGCAGCAACAATTAGATCTTGTAACATTTCAATATCATCTGGATCTACAACTTCTTCATTTAATTGTACTTTTACAATTTCTTTCTTTCCAGAAACAGTTACTTCCACTGCTCCACCACCTGCTTTCGCAGTAAATTCTTTTGTTTCTAACTCTTTTTGTCCTTCTTCCATCTGACGTTGCATTCTTTGGGCTTGTTTCATCAGATTATTCATATTGCCAGGCATTCCGCCTCCACCTCCAGGAAATCCTCCACGTTTTGCCATTTTTAATTCCTCCTAAATCATTTTCTTATTTTGTTTATAAATCACATCCTATACTGTGTAACTCTTCATTTTATTACTTTATAGGTGTAAAAACCATATTTAAAGTCCAGTGATCTCATTTACTTGCAAGAATGAAATCACAGACGCTGAGAGTGAAAATTTATTTCCCCCCTTGATTACCACTCTATGTTACTCTTCAATTTCAATTTCCATATGAACAATCTGCGATAAATCAATGTAGCTATCTTCAAACCTCTGTTCTTTCGAGATGATTTGCATGCTAACCTCTACCTGTTTTCCAATAACATCTGCAATTAATTGTTCAACCACTCCTTTGTTCTCTTCTTGTTTTACCACATAATCAGATGCAAGTCCATCAGTAAATACCATCAGTAATTGATTTTCATTACCCAAACTTAATTTTGCAGTCTTCAAATAGTTTTTCAATGGATTATGTGCCATAGAAACAATGGCTGACCACCTTGAAATTACTTTTTTAATATCATCTGGTATAGCTTTCGGTAATTCTTTTACCATTGGTTTCGAAACCTGATTTTGTTGATTTGATTCCGACGTGATATTTTCTACCCTAGTTATGACACCATTCTCTATTTTATCCTCTATGATCCTAATTCTTTCCAAAAGTGCATCTTGCTTCACTTCCATTTCAGGTTTGCACAACTTAATAAGCGCCATTTCTACCATAATTCGCTTCTGTGTGGCATACTTAATTTGATTTGATAATTCCGAAAAAATACGAATATATCTCATAACTATTTCCAAATCAATGCGAATAGCTTCTTCTTTCAATCGCATTAGATTTTCTTTCGATACATCAATGATATCCTCTACATTCTCAGAAGTTTTTACCAGCAATAGATTTCTTAAATACCATGTGAATTCGATAATAAATTGTATGAATTCTCTACCTTGAATTACAATTTCTTCTAATAACTCTATGCATCCCAAAACATTTCTATCCAAAATATTTCCAAGCAACTTACTGAACACTTCTGTATCTACAGCTCCAAGCACATTCAATACCATTTCATATGTGAGTTTTTCCCCAAAATGAAAAGCCAAACATTGATCTAGCAAACTAAGCGCATCACGCATAGCACCATCTGCATTTTTTGCAATAAATCGAAGTGCTTTCGCCTCTACTTGCACTTGTTCTTTTTCTATAACTTCCTCTAACCGCTGAACAATAGTGTCCACTGTAATTCTTTTAAAATCATATCTTTGACATCTTGATAAAATAGTGATGGGAATTTTATGAACTTCCGTTGTTGCTAAAATAAAAATCACATAAGAAGGCGGCTCTTCTAATGTTTTAAGGAGCGCATTAAACGCTCCTATAGATAACATATGAACTTCATCAATAATATAAACCTTAAACTTATCATCTGCTGGCGAGTAAGAAACTTGATCAACTATTTCCCTAATATTATCAACACCATTATTAGAAGCAGCATCAATTTCAATCACATTCATGCTAGCACCCACACCAATTCTTTTACAAGAACTACATTCTCCACAAGGACTTCCGTCCACAGGATTTTCACAGTTTACAGCTTTTGCTAATAATTTTGCAATGGTTGTCTTTCCAGTTCCTCTTGTTCCGCAAAATAAATAAGCATGTCCGATACGTTCAGATTTTATTTGGTTTCTTAATGTTGTAACAATATGTTCTTGCCCTTTTACATCTTCAAAATGATCGGGACGAAACTTTCTATAAAGGGCTGCATACGACATCTTAATAACCTTCACTTTCTCACTTAACTTTTTATCAATCTAATCTCCAAAACTAATACCCATCAACTTAGCTTCTTGTACAATCGTTGCATTCGGTTCTACCATTTTTAATTTTCCTGCAACTTCTTCAAGTGGAACTTTCACAATTTCACGATTTCTATAAGCCACCATGTAACCATACTCATCATTAATAATCATTCTACCTGCTTTCGAACCAAGGCGACTTGCAAAAACTCTATCATATGCGCAAGGGCTTCCACCTCTTTGTGTATGTCCAGGCACTGTTACCCTAACTTCTTGTCCTGTATATTCTTCAATCTGTGCAGCTAATTCATATGACACTGATGGATATTTTCTATTTTTCAATTTTTCCTTGTATTCTTTTTTACTTAAAGCTGCGTCTTCTTTTGATATTGCACCTTCTGCTACTGCCAAAATAGTAAATTGACTTCCTCGTTTATTTCTTTCTTTAATGGCTTTTGCAATTTTGCTAATGTCGTATGGAATTTCAGGAATCAAAATAACATCAGCACCGCTTGCCATACCGGCATTCAAAGTCAAGAATCCTACCTTGTGACCCATTACCTCAATAATAAATACACGACCGTGAGAAGCTGCTGTTGTATGGATGCAATCAATGGCATTAGTCGCGATGTTAACCGCACTTTGGAAACCAAAGGTCATATCTGTACCATACAAATCGTTATCGATAGTTTTTGGTAATGTGATAATATTCAAACCATTTTCACGTAAAAGGTTAGCTGTCTTATGTGTACCGTTACCACCTAATATAACTAAACAATCTAATCTCGCTCTATGATAGTTACGTACCATTTCATCCACTTTATTAAGTCCATTTTCATCAGGGTCTTTGATTGTTTTAAATGGTGTACGACTGCTCCCAATAATCGTACCACCTTGTGTTAAAATACCAGAAAAATCACTAGATTGAAGCTTTTTATAGTTTCCATATATCAAACCCTTATATCCTTCTAAGAAACCATAGATTTCCACTTCATCTAAATTATGGAATAATGTTTTTACCACTCCACGCATTGCCGCATTTAACGCCTGACAATCGCCTCCACTAGTTAATAAACCAATTCTTTTCATCACTAACCTCCTTCTATAAATTCTTTTGCTTTACAATTTTCTATCTTCTCTCATTAATTTTTATTATATAATATTTTACCCTTAATCACAACTTTTTTATACAGTCGTTGCAGAAAAATATGACAGTTCAGCCATCACCTCAAATCCGTCACTAAAGCGACTACTTTTCAGTGTGGCAGAGCACCATATAATAAAAATCGTGTATGCAAGGGAACTCATATACGTTACCTTGCATGCAGCTCCGCCAGGCACCCTTACGGCACATAGGAGGTTCTTCTTATGGCTGCTGCATTCCTGCCCTGACCAGATTCGTAGATTCCTATTGCGTAAGACCCAAACATCGACACCACATAACAAGGGCGGCTATATAAGCTCCCTTTCATACACGATGAAAGTTATAACATCAATCGCTATTTACTTACTCGAGTTCTCATTATACTGTCTTTTCCCTTTCCTGTCAAGAAATTATAGCTTTCCCTCTTTTTATTTTCCAACCTTTTCTTTTTTATTTTTCTCCCGAAGTTCTTTAAAGAAGGTAACTAACATCTCACTACATTCCGTTTCCAAAACACCTCTTTCTACCTCTACTTGATGATTAAACTGAGGCATTTCTAAGAGATTCAAAACAGACCCCGCACACCCTGCTTTAGGATTCATAGCACCTATCACAACTTTGGGGATTCTAGCTTGTACAATTGCTCCTGAACACATTTGACAAGGCTCTAGCGTAACATAAAGAGTGCAATCTTCCAAACGCCAGTCTCCTATTTTTTTACTAGCTTTATTGATGGCACTAATTTCTGCATGTGCTAATGTATTTTTATCAGTATTTCTTCTATTATAGCCACGACCTATCACCTTATCATCATGCACGATGATACAGCCAATTGGCACTTCCCCTAAATCATATGCTTTCATCGCTAGCTTTATTGCTTGTTTCATATATTTTTCATTTATCATTTACTGTACCTATAATTTTCTAGTATTTTTCCCACAAATATTCCTACTGTTCACTCGTCTTTTAACTATTTTATAATACCTTATTTTGTTTCAAATGCAAAGAACAAACCTTTATTATTTTGAAAAATATCCATTCTACGATTATTATCCCCATAAACTTATCCTTGTACAATAACTATTATCTTTTCTAAAAAATTATAATTCTACTTTTCTCAAATAATATCCAAAAGCCCCATTTGCAATCTCTTCTTCTACACTT
This sequence comes from Eubacteriales bacterium, assembly GCA_044425705.1. Lineage (GTDB taxonomy): Bacteria > Bacillota > Clostridia > Lachnospirales > Lachnospiraceae > JAWXVD01. Next base: position 9,865 of record JAWXVD010000025.1, read on the forward strand.
TCAAATCCTTCGAATCCAAATACTTCTGCCGCCATTTTCTCCCGTTCATAATATACTCCCGGCACCCCTAGATAATATATTTCTTGATGATTTTTCATCATCTTCCCTAAAATAATATGACGATAATTATAATATCCATGAATCAAAAAACTATTGTGTACTAATTTCTGATAGGGTTCTCTAAAAATAATAAAATCTTCTGGTGTAATCGAAAGATAGTCCTCCTTTTGCTTAAAAGGATGAATCACTTGATAAGTATGACATAGTTGTTGCCACTTATTGTCGTATAATGGTTTTTGTAAAGGAATGTTTTGTTCCTCTAGATAGCTATCACTGTTTCTTGACTGTCTCAAATTATTATCTTTCAATTGCTCTTCATAACTTTTATTATCCAGATTGTCTTGTAGTCTATCCCTTTTCTCCAATTCTTGTTTTAATTTTTTTTGTTTACTATCCAATATTTCTTTTTCTTTCAAATTTCTTGTCACTATAGACTCTTCTACAAAATTATCTTTTTCCTTTTGAACATCACGATAATTCTTTTTTCTATTCCATCTGATAATCCCATACTTTTTACTGGAAATTCTAAGTATTAAATATTCAATTTCACTTAACGAAACATCTTCCACACCTATAACTTGTCCCCTATATGTTTCTTTCAGTTCTCCTTGTCCTGCTTCTATTGCAACATAACTCAATATTTTATTTAATCCATCTTTAATAGCCACTTCCATAGTGTCACTTTTGTATAAACCAGAAATTTTTATCTGCAATTGATGATTGATACCATCAGATTCCCACTTCATAAATCCAATATTTTTCACTTTTATATCATTTTCGAAATAATCTATATAGGCAATTGTTCTTTCATACATTGTATTTTACCTCCCCTATCATATTTATGCCAAGTCTAATGCAAATATGACTCTTTTTTAAAAATACTAAATGTAACAACACTAGCATATAAAAATACCGACTTTTATTAGCATAGATTTAACAAACCTATCCAATAGAAGTCGGTACAGTATAATAGCCTATTTTCGATTTAATATGAAAACTTCTTTAAATACTCCATGTAATCCACAACCATAAGCGCAATTTTAAAAGTTAATGCATCTTCAAACACTCGTATATCTAATCCTGTTAATTTTTGCAATTTTTCTATTCTATAAACTAAAGTATTTCTATGAATAAATAATTGCCTTGAAGTTTCTGATACATTCAAACTATTTTCAAAAAATTTATTAATAGTTGTCAGTATCTCTTCATCTAATTCTTCTGGTACACCACCACCCAAAATCTCTCCAACAAAAATTTGGCATAAATTCGCAGGCAATTGATAAATCAAACGCCCTATTCCCAAAGCTTCATAAGAATTCACCTTTTTCTCTGCATAGAAAATTTTGCTAACTTCTAATGCCATTTTTGCTTCTTTGTAAGACTTCGATACATCTTTTAATTCTCCAACAATTGTTCCATATGCGACTCTTACTTTCAACATAGCCTCTGCATTCAACATATCTACTATAGTATCTGCTATTTCATTAATTTGAGACACTTCATCAGCCACACTTAAATTTTTAATCAAAATAACATTATGCTCATCTACTGCTGTGATATAATCTCCACTTTGTGTTGAAAACAAGTTTCTCAATAATTCCATAACTCCATTTTCTCTTTCCAACTTTGTTTCAATTAAAAATACAACTCTTTTAGCTTCTACTTGGATATGTAATTTCTGCGCTCTATTATAAATATCTACCAACAATAAATTATCTAAAATCAAATTTTGGAAGAAGTTATTCCTATCAAAACGCTCTTTATATGCTATTACCAGTTGTTGAATTTGGCTAATCGCTATTTTCCCTACCATGTATGTATCATCACTCAACCCACTAGCCACCAAAACATACAATAATTCACCTTCATCTAAAATTTTAAACAGATGATGATGATTTACAATTTGACTGTCCGCTTGCGACCCAGAAAATCCATGCACAATATTAATATCCACCTCTATTTGATCGGAAGTAGTTGCAATACGCACTCCTTCTAAATCATATATACTAAGTTCTACCTTGGTAATATTTCTCAAATCATCTATGCTACCTTGTATTACTTGGTTCGAAATCATATATCCTATCCTCTTTTCTAACTTTTAGTTCTCTTCTTATTTTCAGTTAATTTATTTCACCTATATGATAAATCATTTTTTAAAGAAACGCAAGATTCTAACTAAAAAAAGCGGAGATGCAAATGCATCTCCGCCGAATTTTTTATTAGTTTGTGATAACTTGTTCTGTTTCTTTGTCAAATACGTGAATTTTTTCAACATCGAAAGCAAATTTAACTACATCACCAGGTCTAGCTGTTGTACGTGAATCTACTCTAGCTGTGATTGGATATTCTTCTAAATCAAAGTATAAGTAAACTTCTGCACCTAATAATTCGTATACTTTAATGTTTGATTCAAATACACATTTAGCTGTTTCAATAAACATTTCTGAATCATATACGTCTTCTGGACGAACACCAAATGTTACAACTTTTCCATCGTATCCGCCATCAATTAATTTTTTAGCTTTTGCTGGAGGCAATGGAATAGAACGATCTGCTAATATTAAATCTACTTCTTCACCTTTAACTTTTACAGTTGCATCCATAAAGTTCATTTGTGGTGAACCCATGAAACCAGCAACAAATAAGTTTTGTGGTTTTTCATATAGACTTTGTGGTGTATCCACTTGTTGAATAATACCATCTTTCATAACTACGATTCTTGTACCAAGTGTCATAGCTTCTGTTTGATCATGTGTTACATAGATGATGGTAGTACCTAATCTTTGGTGTAATTTTGCAATTTCGATACGCATTTGTACACGAAGTTTTGCATCTAAGTTTGATAAAGGTTCATCCATAAGGAATACTTTAGGGTTACGAACGATAGCACGTCCCATAGCAACACGTTGTCTTTGTCCACCTGATAAAGCTTTTGGTTTACGATCTAACAATGGAGTTAAATCAAGAATTTTAGCTGCTTCTTTAACCATTTTATCAATTTCAGCTTTTGGCATTTTTCTTAATTTAAGACCGAAAGCCATGTTGTCATATACTGTCATGTGTGGGTATAAAGCGTAGTTTTGGAATACCATAGCGATATCTCTATCTTTAGGTTCTACATCATTCACTACTCTGTCACCAATTTTTAATTCACCTGCTGTGATGTCTTCAAGACCAGCGATCATACGGAGTGTAGTAGATTTACCACATCCTGATGGTCCTACGAAGATAATAAATTCTTTGTCTGCGATTTCAAGGTTGAAATCTTTTACCGCTTCAAATCCATTTGGATAAGCTTTGCCGATATGTTGTAATGATAAACTTGCCATTTTATTTGCCTCCTGATTTATAAGTTTGAGTTTTTCTCAACTGATTCTGAAGTAAGTATACTCAATTTCAAACTATTTGACCATGCCATAATTCCACAAATATTTCTTCCATCCTTATCACTTATGCTAAGGGAAAGTTGAATTTCAAAATCCCAATAGCAATTTGACTATTTTTCCATCCTATTTTTGTACAGGTTGTATATCCAATCCCACAAACTCGCATTTCTCAAACAAAAACTCCTACACACTGCAATTAAGACTTTCTTTCTATACTTAATCTACCTGTTTAAAGATTTCTAGTTCTTCATACTCATCAGTGGTTTCGTTTTCTTCAGGATCAAGTTTTTTAAATATTTTTTTCCAACACAAACTAGCCAAATAAGCTGGTCCCGAACCTCCAATCAAAAAAATAATTGGAATCGCAGCTGTGGAAAAGAATAAAATAATAACAGGACTACAATAAATAATCACCATTAAAACTGTCCATGGCAAATTAATAATACTCATTAAGAAAGAGTTTTTAATAGTTCCCTTTATTGTATTTTCAAAATGCGATAATACTGGAAATATATACATACATGCTATCAACACAAAAACACTAACCGCCATGATTAACACTTTAACAACCGTTGGAATTGCAACATCAGCGTATAATAGAATCACAAAATCTCCAATGATAACACCAATCACGCACATAACCAATAACCACAAAATAGTTGCTTGCTTAAAATTCTGTTTAAAAGACTTCCAAAAACTCTGCATCACATAGCCGTCTTCATTTTTCGTCATTTTTAGTGTCACATAATGCACCGCTGTCCAAGATGCACCAATTGTAACAATCGGAATGGAACAAACTAATGCTATTAAATTCAAAATAATTAAATCTGCAATTCTTGATAAAAAAACCATAATCGGACTATCTAAATCAAATATTTTTCCCATAACTACCTCTTTCTTTTTATGACTAACAAATCTCAGCACCTGCTGGCATATCTTTTTCTGCACACATCAACGCTAAGTTTCCATCCGCATCTTCTGCACATAAAAGCATACCTTCCGAAACAACTCCTGCTAATTTAGCTGGTTTTAAGTTCACTAATACCATCACTTTTTTTCCAACCATCTCTTCAGCACTGTACTGTTGTTTAATTCCAGAAACAATTTGCTTTACATCCTTACCGATTTTCACTTGCGAACACAATAGTTTCTTAGATTTTTTCACTTCTTCACAAGCTATAATTTCACCAATTTGGAATTGCATTTTCATAAAATCATCATATGCGATTTCTTCTTTTGGTTCAATGCAAATCACATTTTCCTCTACTACTGCTCTACTAGCAAACATAGCCTCAGCTTTTTCTAACACTTCTTTGATATCTAATCTCATAAATAAAATTTCAGGTTTTTCTGTTACTTTTGTGCCGGATTCATATCTTCCAAACACATCTAATTCATCAAATCCTCTAACCGTGGTATTTAATTGTGCCGCAATTTTACTTGCTGTAGATGGCATATATGGTTCTAATAACGCTGCTCCAATGGTAATTCCTTCTACTAAATTATATAGAACAGTCGCTAGCCTATCTTGATCTGCTTCAGATTTTGCTAATACCCAAGGTTGTGTTTCATCAATATATTTATTACAACGTTTGAACAAATTGAATATTTCTGTCATAGCATCTGCTACACGAAGATGTTCCATTTTTGCTGCTACTTTTTCTTTTGTTGCAAGTACAACGGCTTTTAAATCTTCATCAAAAGCATCGCTAACACCTTTATCTTCTACCACACCACCAAAGTATTTATTGCTCATAGAGATGGTTCTATTAACAAGATTTCCTAGTGTATTAGCCAAATCTGTATTCATTCTTTCAACCATTAACTCCCAAGAAATCACGCCATCATTTTCAAACGGCATTTCATGTAACACAAAATAACGAACTGCATCCACGCCAAAGAAATCTACTAAATCATCAGCATATAATACATTTCCTTTAGATTTAGACATTTTGCCATCTCCTTGTAGCAACCATGGATGTCCAAAAATTTGTTTTGGAAGCTCTTCTCCCAATGCCATTAGGAAAATTGGCCAATATAATGTGTGGAAACGAATAATATCTTTTCCAATCAAATGCAAATCTGCCGGCCATAATTTATGATATTGTTCCGTACTATTTCCGTCTGCATCATAACCGATACCAGTGATATAGTTAGTTAAGGCATCAAGCCATACGTATACTACATGTTTATTGTCAAAATCTACAGGAATTCCCCATGTAAATGATGTTCTTGATACACATAAATCTTGCAATCCAGGTAATAAGAAGTTATTCATCATTTCGTTTTTACGAGAAACTGGTTGAATAAATTCTGGATGAGTATTAATGTGTTCAATTAAACGATCCGCATATTTGCTCATTTTAAAGAAATACGCTTCTTCTTTAGCAGGTTGTACTTCTCTTCCACAATCAGGACATTTTCCATCTACTAACTGTGATTCTGTCCAAAAAGATTCACATGGCGTACAATAAAGTCCTTCATAGGCTCCTTTATAAATATCTCCTTGCTCATATAATCTTTTAAAGATTTTTTGTACTTGTTTTTCATGATACTCATCTGTTGTACGAATAAACTTATCGTAAGATGTATCCATTAAATCCCATAAAACTTTAATGTCCGCAGCTACATCATCCACAAATTCCTTTGGTGTAATCCCAGCTTCTCCGGCTTTCATTTCGATTTTTTCACCATGTTCATCTGTTCCTGTTTGAAAAAAAACATCATATCCATCTTTTCTTTTGTATCTAGCCACACTATCAGCCAACACAATTTCATAACTATTTCCAATATGTGGTTTTCCAGATGTATATGCAATTGCTGTTGTAATATAATAATTTCCTTTACTCATTATTGCCTCCATAACCTTTTATACTGCCTTTAATTTCTTCATAAAATTCTCTACATTTTTTCTAATATCATTACTAAATACTGCTGTTCCCGCTACAATCACGTTAGCACCAGCGTCTAGAATCATTTCCACATTATCAAGCGTAATTCCACCATCTACTTCTATATCAATTTCCTTACCATAGTGGTCAACTAGCTTTTTCGTTGCCTTAATTCGCTCTGTTGATTGTGGCAAATATCCTTGCCCACCAAAACCTGGTTCTACACACATAATCAAAATCATGTCTACCTGGTCTAAATATGGTATGACACTTTCCACTGGTGTATTAGGTTTAATGGATAAACCCACTTTTACGCCATTGTTTTTAATTTGTTCCAATATTTCTTGAATCACTCCATTCACTTCTACATGAACTGTTATAGAATCAGCTCCTGCTTTTACAAATTCGTCAATATAGCGTTCTGGATTTTCTATCATCAAATGTACATCAAAGAACAAGTTAGAATATTTTCTAATTGATTTAATTACACTCATTCCAAAGGAGAGGGCTGGCACAAAATGTCCATCCATTACATCTATGTGCAAATATTTTGCTCCACTCTCTTCTACCTCTTTTATTTGTTCTCCTAATATAGCAAAATCTGCTGCTAATATAGAAGGAGATAAGATATTCATATATTATTTGCCTCCTCGAAAGACTAGAGATTTGAACAAATGTCCAAATCTCTATCAAAAACATTTTAGTTTCAAATTTTTCTAACTTATTTGCTTAAAAATTCTTTTACTGTTTTGTATACGCCTTTTCCATCAATTTCGTATTTCTCAATCAATGCTGCTGCACTTCCTGATTCACCAAACATATCATTCATACCGATTTTATATACTGGTGTTGGTGCTTTTGCACTTAAACAATCACACGCAGCACTACCAAGTCCACCAATAACAGAATGTTCTTCTGCTGTTACTACTTTGCCTGTTTTCAATGCTGAAGCTACGATTAAATCTTCATCTAAAGGTTTAATTGTGGCAATATTAATTACTTCTGCAGACACACCATCTGCTGCTAGCATTTCAGCTGCTTCTAATGCTGATCCCACAAGAAGTCCTGTTGCTACAATTGTAACATCTGTTCCCTCTTTTAAGATAGTTCCTTTTCCAATTTCGAATTTATAATCTGGTGTATCATTAATGACTGGTACTGCCGCTCTACCAAAACGTAAGTAAACAGGTCCATCATGTTCCACAGCTGCACGAACCGCTGCTTTTGCCTCAATATCATCTGAAGGATTAATAACTACCATTCCTGGAATTGTTCTCATTAATGCGATATCTTCATTACATTGATGGCTAGCACCATCTTCACCTACAGTAATTCCTGCATGTGTTGCTCCAATTTTTACATTCAAGTGTGGATATCCTACAGAATTACGTACTTGCTCAAATGCTCTTCCTGCTGCAAACATTGCAAAAGAACTAACAAATGGGATTTTTCCAGTTGTTGCAAGTCCTGCTGCGATTCCTACCATATTACATTCTGCAATTCCACAGTCAATATGTCTTTCTGGATAAGATTTTTTAAATACTCCTGTTTTTGTTGCTGCTGCAAGATCAGCATCTAATACTACAAGATTAGGATACTCTGCTCCTAATTCTACTAATGCATTACCATAAGACTCTCTAGTAGCTATCTTTTTCACATCTGCCATGTTTTTACCTCTCATTCGCCTTCTATTTATTTTTATATAAGACCTACTTATATCTAATCTATAAGCTTTCTCCAATTTTTTCTAAATCCGCCATTGCTATTGCATATTGTTCATCATTTGGTGCTGTTCCGTGCCAGCTAGCTTGACCTTCCATGAAAGAAACGCCTTTTCCTTTCATTGAAGTTGCAATAATTGCTGTTGGCATACCTTTTGTAGCTTTCGCTTCATTAAAAGCTGCTCTTAACGCATCAAAATCATGAGCATCTACCTTAACTACGTGGAAATTAAATGCTTCAAATTTCTTATCGATCGGATTTGGAGAACATACATCATCAATGTTTCCATCAATTTGTAATCCGTTATTATCTACAATTACAACAAGATTATCAAGTTTTCTGTGACCCGCAAACATAGCAGCTTCCCATACTTGACCTTCTTGAATTTCACCATCACCTAACAATGTATAGACACGATAATCTTTTTCATCCATCTTTGACGAAAGCGCCATACCTACTGCGGCTGAAATTCCTTGTCCTAATGATCCAGATGACATATCAATACCTGGTACATGTTGCATACAAGGATGTCCTTGTAAATGAGAACCCAATTTACGAAGTGTTTTCATTTCTTCCACAGGAAAATATCCTCTGTTTGCCATAACTGAATAAAGACCTGGTGCTGTATGTCCCTTACTTAGTACAAAGCGGTCTCTTCCTTCATTTTTAGGGTCTTTTGGATCAATGTTCATTTCTTCGAAATAAAGAAATGTATAAATATCTGCTGCCGACAAAGATCCACCTGGATGTCCAGCTTTGGCACTATGTACCCCTGTTACAATACCTTTTCTTACTTCATTTGCCATTTTTTGAAGTTCTAAATTTGTCATATATATTCCTCCATAAATAGGTAACTTTACGTTTACCTTTATTTGCACTACTGTATTTTTGCCATCTGCAATTCTATACCTTTACAGAATACTACACTATAATTTAAGAAACAAGCCTTATAAGTGTGATTTTTTTATATTTTTGTAAAAAAGTGCCTTACATTTTAATAACCATCACTTTCTCTCAGTCTGGCAACTTTGGACCGTAAGGTACAAATTGCCGGTTGAAAAATCTTGTTTTTCAACCTATCTTCTATTTTGTTTCATCACTGTCAGAATCTGCTTCAATACTACCTTCTGTTCCGTAGAAACCATCTAATTCATGGGTGATTTCATCTAACTCATTTGCATCTCCACTACCACCAACATATTTCCCTTCCATCATTGCTTTTACAGAAATAATTGCAAGAATTATCCCTGCTACTGTAAACACGATAGCCGCTATAATAAAAATAATCAAATCTCTTGCACCAGCACCTTCTAAGCCTGTAAATAATTCATATGCCGAATATATCAAGTAACCACCTGCTAATATTCGTATACTTAACATTCCTTTTGTGGGCAAACTTTGTTTCTTTTTTTTCTCTTGTTTTTCCATTGAATCACTATGCCTTTCTTCGTTAATCTTTATTTAAAATCTGTGTGACGATGAAATGTAACATTAAATTCATCTATGTTACGAGTATACGGTAAATGTCATGTTCTATGCAAGTAAAACATACTATATAATAAATAAAAATTATTTATGAAAAGGATTCCTACTTGAATAAAAAAAGATTATCTCTTATTGTTTGTTTACTAATTCTTTTACTAGGCTTTGCTTTTTGCATTCACTTTACCTCCAATGACACCATTCCCAGTAGCTCTAAAAGTGCTGTTACTACTATGTCCTTGGACCAACTAACGCATACACTTTTCCTACAAGAAATCACAAATGACACCCTTACCTTGCATTATATGCTTTCTAATCCAGAATCATATAGCATACAAGATTACTGCGTAAAACTTCCTTCTTATACTTTAGATAATTCTTCTGACTCACTAGCTTTAGAAAATGCACTTTATCTTTTGCACTCCATGGAATCGCACGATTTTTCCAATGAAGATTATTACACATATTCTGTTCTATCCAATTATCTTTCGCATCAATTAAACGGGCAAACTTTCTCAGATTATTTCGAACTCCTATCCCCTTCTCAAGGTATACAATCAAGTTACCCTATCCTTATGGCTGAATATGCCTTTCGTGAAAAATCTGATATTGATGAATATTTAACGCTGCTAGGACAAACAAACCTTTATTTTGATAGTCTTATTTCTTTAGAGCAAGAACGCGCACAAAAAGGATTTGCCCTAACTGACTATTCCTTAGAAAAAGTGATTCTACAATGCAATACCATGATTACAAAACAGTCACTCGAAAACGACTCTCATTTTTTACAGACTTCTTTTATCCAAAAATGCCAACCCTTCATTGATGGAGGCATACTAACTCCCCAAGAAGTCACTTCTTATTGTGAGGAAAACAACAGAATTCTTTCTACTGTTGTTTTACCAGCATATACAGACTTAGGGGATGCATTACAACTTTTAAAAGGCTCTAGTAGCAATCAAGACGGGCTTCATTATTTAGAAAATGGCTGTGATTATTATGTATGGTTGTTAGAAAAAAACACTGGAAGTTCTCGTTCTATTGCAGATATCTATGAACTCTTGCAAAAGGACTATGCCCAAAATGTAACTTTACTTTCTTCCATGCTAAAGGAACAAGCAGAAACACCCACTTTCACAGAAAAAAATATGTCTACTTTCACTCTCACTAGCCCCCTTTCTATGATTGATGACTTAACAGAAAGAATGTCTACTGATTTCCCTTCTTATATTTTAGAAGATACGGATTCTTATCCGCTTCTAACCATCAAAGATGTAGACCCATCTATGGAGGACTATACTAGTCCTGCTTTCTATATGGTTCCACCTATAGATGATGTTCTTTCCAATACAATTTATATCAACCAAAAGAATTCTCCCTCTGGACTAGAATTGTACACCACCTTAGCTCACGAGGGATATCCTGGGCATTTATATCAAACTACATATTATCATCTCTATCAAGATGCCAATGATATCAATCCTATACGAACTATTATGAATTTTGGCGGTTATGTAGAGGGATACGCTATCTATGTGGAATTTCTTGCCTACGATTATGCCAGTGATTTAATGACCAACTCCAGTTCCTCTTCCTCTTATTCTGACTTATATGAATTATTAAAATTACGGCGAAAAACAGAGTTAGGTCTTCTCTCTATTTTAGATGTATCCATTCATTATTATGGCTTACAATACGATGATATTTATACTATACTTTCTGATTATGGTTTAAATAATCAAGAACAAATTCGCTCCATCTATGAATATATTGTGGAAGAACCTACTATCTATTTAAAATATTATTTAGGCTACTTGGAAATTTTATCTCTAAAAGAGGAAAGTCAAACCCTTTGGGGTGATACCTACAGCGACTATCGCTTTCATGAATTTCTATTAAATAGCGGACCTGCCGATTTTGAAAACTTAAAAATGCGATTACTAGATAGTCAGTAATCGCATTTCTATTACATTTCCTTAAAAAATGTATTTAACTTATTTAATGATTTTTCTAATACCATAATTTCAGCTTCATCTAATTGTGCTACCACCGCTTGTATCATTTTATTGTGGAATTCCTTATGATGTGCATGTGCCCTACTACCAGCTTCTGTCAAGGATACCAAAACGACTCTCCGGTCCTCGTCACTTCGTATTCTGTCCACTAGCCCTTTTTTTACCAAGCTATTCACTGCGATAGTCAACGTTCCCGTTGTAATATTTAGCGATTTTGCCACAGTGGTCATATTTTTTGCACCAGCGGTTCCTATGGCTTCTATCACATGCATATCATTTGTAGTGATTTTCTTAAACTCACCAGTCTGCATGGCACGTTCTTCAATTGTATTGATACTACGAAATAGTTTTACCAACAATTCATTCAACGTTCTATTAATATCCATCTCTACCTCTTCTTCATATCTCTTCTAACATACTATCTAGATATCCTCTATCCCACAATACAATTTTAAGTTTTTTGGCTGCCTGTACCGCTGGCGTTGTAAAATATTGGTTGGTTAAAACAACACCTACCATCCGATCATAATAATCTCGACCTGCATAAGCCTCCTGCACTGCTTTCACACCTACTGCATCACGATAACACTTACACTGTATCGCATAGGTGATTCCATCTTTTTCTGCCAAAACATCTATGCCAAAATCTCCGCTCCCCTTCGTGACTTCTACTTCCAAGAAGCCTCTCTTTTCTAATATATCTGCACAATAATGTTCAAAATCATGGCCATCCATATTATCAATTGCCATGGTTCTGTAAGTGTTTTTCTTCTTAATAATAACCGCAACAATGCAACATAGCATACACACTACAAGTATCGCACCAAGTATCCAGACTAGTTCTATATTGCTATTTTCTATCATATTCACCTTTACCCTTTACTAAATATAGTCATTATAGCACTTTTTGTCTAATTATGAAAAGTGTTTTCAATGAAAAAACTGCTTTTTATAAATCGGAATCCTTTCCCATCTATAAAAAACAGCTTTTATGTTACAGTTCACACGACCTGTAACGATACAAAAATCCATTTAAAATTGCCTACGACAATGGGATTTTTGTACTTATTTATCATTTTCATACGTACTATGCAGTAAATGCATAGTACTGTGTGAACAGTAACGCTTTTATACCTATCATCTTTATTACATTAAATATCCTTTTAGGAAATCAAACAAATTTCATTTTCTGATTTTATTTCTAACAATTGCAAAATACTGATAGCTACTTGATAGCATACCCCTACAATGTATTCACAATCTTCTTCTACCGTTCTTTCACAGCTTACGTACTCTTTATGCATCTTTTCTATATATGCAAATAATTCTTCTTTCTCAACAAACCAATTCCCTGTATATTTTTTTATATTAGATCTATCGCTTTTAATATAACTTCGTAGACCAAATTTCAAATAATTTTCATAAACACAATGATTTCTCAAGTCTCCTGGGTAATGTTTATTATGAGGAAATGTAAAATAATCCGCCATATAATGAATCACTTCCCCTAATTCTATAGCATATTTTCTAGGCTGAAAATTCCCTTGATTTATTTCTTCTGTTAATTTCTCAATCTTGACGCGTAACATTTCAAATGTACCATCAAATTCATGCTTTGTAGTTAAAAAAGAAGGTTTGCAATCTGGTAAAATACTTCCCCAGTAAAATGCCTTACGATGCTTCCATAATTCCTGTGCATGTAAATCTCTCACTAAAAGTCCTGCTAAAGAAATGTGTGATTTTTTTCTCACGTTCCCCTCCATTTCAGGTATTTTCTATACCACTGCTATCCTCTATTTGATATCACCAACAAACTCATAGTAATATTACCCTCTTCAAAAGTCAATAGCGTATTCTTGGAAAACAAAGTAAAACATGAAATTTTCCCTATTTCATACTCTTATTTTACTTTGCTTATAGATAAGAAAAAGACGGAAACAAAAGTATTCTGCTTCCATCTTTTCTCATGCTATATCATATGCAATTTTTACATATGTATGACTATTTTTAAAATGGTAATATTTGTAATTTTTAATCACAACCCAAGTCATGTTTCATTATTTACAAATCACACCATCTTCATCCCATAGATCGTGCCAATCATTAGCACCTTCCCATAGGAATACTTGACCTTTAACAAGACGGTTGTTGTGCTCTAATGTAGCGATAGCTGCCATTTCTTCATCTGTTAATGGATCTGTTGTTGTACATTTAAGGTTACTTATGTATTCCATTTCGAATACTGAGAAAGGAATTGGAATCTCTCCTCTTTGTACTGCCCATTTAAGAGCGATAACTGCTGGATGAACTCCGTGAGCTTTTGCAACTGCTTGCATAACGTCTGTTTGAAGATCAGCGATATCTTCTGGACACATATCTCTTTCAGGTCTTGTTGGAGAACCAAGTGGCATAAATCCGATTGGTTGAATTTCTTTTGATACTAAGTAATCAAATAATTCAACTTGTTGGAAGCATGGGTGGATTTCCATTTCACAAGCAACTGGTTTAATTTTAAGTTCTGGTAAAACAGCTTCCATTTTTGGAATTGTCATATTAGAAATACCAATAGAACGGATTAAACCTGCTTCTACTAATGCTTCACATTGACGGTATGTTTTAATAAATTCTTCTGGGCTGAATGGTTTAGACTCTGGGTTTCTAGCATCTCCATCACATCCTGGTGCATGATAGTTAGGGAAAGGCCAGTGAATGAAGAATAAGTCAATGTATTCACATTGTAAATCTACAATACTTTTTTTGCAAGATTCTTCAACACGGTCGTGCATATCATTCCAAACTTTTGTCATGATATAAAGGTCTTTACGTTCTACTGTTCCTTTATCCATAGCTGCTTTGAACACTTCACCAATTTGGTCTTCATTTCCATAGCAAGCTGCACAGTCGAACATACGATAACCACATTCAATTGCTCCAGCAACTGCTGCTGATACTTGTTCTGCACTAAAACGGTCAGAACCAAATGTTCCCATACCCATACATGGAATTTCTTGTCCTGTATAAAGTTTAACTTTTGGGATTAAGTCTTGATTAATAACTTCCATTTTTGTTATACCTTCTTTCTCTTTATTTTTGTAAGTAGGCTGATTCAGCCTACTTACCCTTTATTAAAAAAGCTTGTGCTTTTCCAATCAAATCAATTAATGTTATAGTTGAAGTGCATAATCACCGCTATTAGGATCTGCTGCATATTCATATTCTAATGCATAATCTACAACACCATCTTTTGCTAATTCTCTAGCAGATAATGCTAATTTACCATCTCTTACTTTTTTGTATTGGATAGGCATATATTGGTGTAAAATATTCATTGGAATTTCTACACTATCTAAATTAGCGAATAATTTATCCATTGCACCAATTACTTCTTCTTCTGGTAAATAGTATCTAGCTCTATCAGAATAGCTATATAATCTAGCTAAATGAAGTGCTTTTTCATCACCATGGTAATGTTTTTGCCAGTTGCTTGGTTTTTCTAACATTACTTTTTCTAAAACTTTATCAAAGTTAGATGCTGCATCTACATCAAATAATTCTCTTTCAATATTAGAAAGTGCGAATAAAGCATCTCTTAAACCATAAGTTAAAGCTGGTCCAACTTTTAGAATCGCGATTCCATCTTCTACCATTTTCTTTAAGCAGTATGGGCTTTGGTAATCTGTTGAGTGACCTTCGAAAATGATTTCTGGGTAATCATTTAAAGCTGCTACTAAATCAGTAGCTTCTTCTCTATCATACATAAATACTTGCGCATCACCAAATTCAACACCTGGTTGTACAACAACTGCGATAACATCATCCCAAGCATTGTCAAAACCAAATTTCTTGAATGTTTCTTTGTATGTATTTACTGTATCTTTGAAGTCAGCAGGTTTTGTAACACTGATTCCTTCTTCTACTTCTTGTGCTCCACCTGGAATTGGTACTTCACTACCAATAATAAATACTGGTCTTAAAGCATCTGGTTCTGTTTTTTGTAATTCTGCGAAAGCTTCCATACAAACTTTGTATAAACGAACTCCTCTTTCAGCGATTGTTGCTGTTGGTAACATTTCATCAACAGGGTCAGAAGCTAATTTCATACTTGTATCTAAGTGAATTTTTGTAAATCCAGCTAATACGAAAGAACGAAGTAATACTTCTGATTTTTCCATAGCACTTACTTCATCTTCTTTACACCATGTTAATGGTCCTAAGTGATCTCCTGCTAAAATAATCATGTCTTTTGAAACGCCTACTTTTTCAGCAATTTTATAAACGAAGTTTTTAAAATCTGCTGCTTGCATTCCTGTGTATCCACCAAATTGATTTACTTGGTTTGCTGTTGCTTCGATTAAAACTGCTTCACCTGTTACTTTTGTACGTTCTAATACTGCTTCAATAACTAATTCATTAGCTGTACAGTATGATGGAATACCACATTTGATGCCTTCTCTTCTTTTTTGCATCATGGCTTGTAATGGATGTATCATGTTCTTATCCTCCTGATTACGATAATCTTCTATTTTATATGGTTATATGTTGTTATGCTTCACTATCGATTAAGATTTTACCTTTTACTGTTCCTGGTGTTTTGAACATTTCAAACGCATCAGCAATTTCACTTAGAGGTACTGTTTTGAAGATAAATGAATCGTCAAATTTTAATTCTCCAGTTTTGAAGTAGTGAGCGGTTAATTCCCATTCATGTCCTGGGAATGGTGCGCTGTAAGACATCCAAGAACCTGTTAAGTTGAATTCTTTACGGTTCATGTTTTCCCATTCTTCTACTGAGAAGCTGATTTCTCTTGTTGGTGTTCCGATGAAGCATACACCTGCTTTATTTGCTGCTAATTCAAATGCCATTTTCATAGTAATTGTGTTACCAGCTGTTTCATATACGTAATCAAATCCTTTTCCGTTTGTAATTGCTTTTACTTGATCTTTAAAGTCAGCATCTAATGTATTAACACCAGCTGTTGCTCCAAGTTTTTTTGCAAGGTCAAGACGTTCATTTACAATATCAAATACAACTACTTCTTTTGCTCCAAAGATTTTAGCCCATTGCATTGTTAACAATCCAATTGTTCCACCACCTAAGATAGCTACTGTTTTTCCACCTGTGTATCCAGTTCTTTCTAAACCATGTAACGCTACTGTAGCTGGTTCAAAGAATGCACCTTGTTCAAATGTTACTTCTTCTTCGAATTTTACTGCATTTTTTTCTGGTACGGCAATATATTCTGCAAAACTTCCATATTGTCTAGAACCGATAAAACTATAATGTTTACACAACGCATAATTTCCTTTTTGGCAATCTTCACATTGTAAACATGGTACCAATGGTACACCTGCAACACGATCACCTACTGCTAAAGATGTTACTCCTTCTCCCGCTTCTACAACAGTACCTGAGAATTCATGTCCTAATACATTAGGAAAGAAATGACAAGCATCTCCGTTTACACGTGGAATATCTGATCCACAGATACCTGTGTATTTCACTTTAATTAAAACTTCACCTTTACCTGGTACTGGAGTTGCAATCTCCTCATAACGTAAATCTTCTCTTGCATGTACTACGCCTGCTTTCATTGATTAGTTCCTACCTTTCTTCATTGTTCCTTTTAATTGTTCATATAACTCTATATAAATTTCATATAGTTTCTCATAATCTTCAAACTTAGAAGCATCTGCTGTATGGCTTCGTCTAATTTCAATGGTTTCTGCCACCGCTTCTTCATAAGAATCGTACATACCAATTCCAATACCTGCTAGAATGGCTGCACCAAGTGTTGTTGCTGTATCAGAAGCTGGAATCACAATATCTTTTCCAGTCACATCTGCTTTAATTTGTGTCCATAATAATGAGTTAGCTGCACCACCCATTGCTACTAATTTATCTACTTTTGCACCACAATCTTGTGCAATTTCTAAATTATGTTTTAAAGAAAAGGCAACACCTTCCATCAGCGCTCTTACGAAATGACCTTTTGTTTTACTAAAATCTAATCCGTAAAATACACCTTTTGCATCTGGATCCCAGATTGGTGAACGTTCTCCTGACATATAAGGAAGGAAAATAAGTCCTTCACTACCATGTGGGATTGGTTCTGCAATCACATTTAACATTTCAAAAGAATTCATATCTTTTTCTTTACAGTGTTCTCTTTCAAAAGCTGCAAATTCTCTTTCAAACCAGTTCATGGTTCCACCACCACCAACTGTTCCACCTTGTAATAACCATAAATCTGGAATAGCATGAAATCCTAAAATCAATCTTTCATCAGCTTTGTATTCATCAAGACAAATACTCATTCCACCTGCTTGACCACCTTGCTCTTGTGTTTCACCAGGATGAATTACTCCCGCTCCAAGAGTTCCACAGGCCGCATCAAGACCACCTGCTACAACTGGTGTTCCAGTTAATAATCCAGTTTCTACTGCTGCCTTTGGTGTGACACCACCCACTACATGGCTGCATTCACAAATTTCTGGTAAGAAGCTCATAGGAATTCCTAATTTTTCTGCCATTTCTTCATTCCATGTACCTGTTCTCATATCGAAACAGTGTAATCCGTAACCTTGTGATTTATCTTGTGAAATTTCATCTGTTAATTTAAATGCAATAAAGGCATTAGATTGTAAAATCTTATCAATTTCTTTATACATTTCTGGCATGTTACGTTCAAACCAAATAATTTTTGCTGTTGTGTAAGAAGGCTGTAAAGAATTACCTGCTACTTGAAAAATATTTTCAGCTCCGATTTTTTCATTTAATTCTGTACAAATGTCCATTGCACGTGTATCCATCCAGATTGGTGTGTTTGCTAACACATTACCATCTTTATCGATTGGAATAGCTGACCAGCTTTGTCCGTCAATCCCTACTGCTGCAATTTCTTCTGCTTGAATGCCACCTTTTGCAATCGCTTCTTTAATGGCTCCACAAACTGCAACCCACCATTCTTCTGGGTTTTGTTCTGCCCATCCTTCTTCTGGATAATATACTTGATATTGTCCATTGGCTGTTGATACAACTTCACCATTTTTTTTGAAAATAGCAATTTTACAAGCGCTAGTTCCAATGTCGATTCCTAATAAATATTGTTTCATTCTTTCCTCCATTCGTGTTTCTCACACAGACTTGTTATTTTAAAACTGAAAGTTTCTTTCCATTTATTGTTATAGTTCACACGTGACCTGTAACCATTTATTTTTCATCACAACAAAAACGTTTCGGTTTTGATTTCAAAAATATGCCTATTGCATATCTCTGGTTATCGTAGATTTACCTTCTATTAAGGATGCTGTCAATTTTACCAACTGTGGTTCTCTTGTCTTACCTAGTAATTTTTCTAACATCAGTTTCGCTGCCATTGCTCCTATTTCTTCTGTTGGCTGTGTAATGATAGAAAGTTTCGGTCTGCATGCTCTGGCAAAATCCATATCATCATATCCTATGATTGACAACTCTTCTGGAATTTTTACCCCTTTTTCATTGAGTACAATAATAGCTCCTACTGTCATTTCATAGTTAGCTGCTATCACCGCAGTCATCTCTGGATTATGTTCTAGTAAATATTCCATCCCTTTTGTACCACTACGGATGGTATAGTCACCATGATACATCAATCTTTCTTCCAATTCAATGCCATTTTCCAAAAGCCCTACCTTATAACCTTGCATACGTTCACGAGCTGTAAACATTTCTCTAGAACCACCTAGCATACCAATTTTTCTATGTCCATCAGCTACTAGCTTATCAGTGGCATCTCTCACTACTTCTCTATTATTTACAAAAATACAATCACAATTGATATCATTGATATAGCGATCCACTAAAAGAATGGGCTTATCATCTTGTACGAATTTATGTAAGTATTTTCCGCTGTGGCTAACAGGAATGCTAATGATACCATCCACACGTTTCTTGTATAAAAAGTTAACTGCTTGTTCCTCTAGTTCTTCACTACTTCTACAATCACAGATAATAATAGCATATCCATGATGACGTAATTCATCTTCCATTTTAGTAATAATTTCAGAAAAAAAGGCATTGTTTAATTCGGGTATTACAACCCCTACCGTATAAGTTTTGTTAGTTTTTAATCCTCTTGCTACCTCATTTACTTCAAAATGTAATTCTTCAATAGCCTGTTCGATTTTCACTCGATTATACTCACGTACATTACCTCCATTTAAATAGGAAGATATTGTGGCAAGTCCTAACCCTGTCATTTTTGCAATATCTTTCATTGTGGCTGACATGATGTATACCTCATTTTTCTCGTTTTAAAAGCAAATAATCGTAACGTTTCGCTTTCTAATACTACTATAATATGTTTTGGTAAAAAAAGCAATATGTTTTTTGTATTTTTCTAATTTTATTTTTAATAATTATGACTCCACCATGAAGAAATGGCTGATACGAGAAAAATGCTAACAATAGCGGCTGCCGCCACTTGGGCTGTAGCCGCTTCTACATAAGGTGCAAAGCTAGCATCCATCTGTCCTATAAAAGCTGGCACCGCAATAGCGTTAGCACCAACACAACTTGCTACGATACCTCCATATCCTGTATTTCCTCCAATATATTTATCACTTAATCCTGTAATGATCACACTGACTACTACCGCAATTACACCTAACAGAATTCCTGACATTCCTCCAAAAAATAAATTCTTTAAATTAATACCTGCTCCTAAGGAAAATCCAATAAAAGGAATTAGCAAACTACATCCAGGTGCAAGAAACTCCTTACATTTTTCACTTATATTTCCTAATACAAGGCCAAATACAACAGGAAACAATGCTGCTATCAATTGCATATAATCAAAAGAAGACAAACCTGTCATCCCCAATAAAACTAAAGTAACAAAAGGTCCATTATTAATCGTTATAATAGGAGAAGCCGCACCGCCTAATTTATCTCCCTTAGCTGCCATAAAAGATAAGTACATACTACCATTGGTATTAGAGACTGCACAAATCATAGCTAATACAGAAATTCCCCAAAATCCATCTTTTCCGAAAAGATTCATGCAAACAACTGCCAATACGAATCCTGACAATATTTTACCAAACAAGATTGCCCCACCATAACGAAAAACTTGTCCAAATTTTCTAATTTCAATTCTACTACCCAAACAGAGTAACTGCAATCCCATTAGTGTAGTAGCTGCTTCATTTGAGAACACCGCTGTGGTAAAAGAGCCAATTTCTAAGATTTGGGGTATAAAAGTATATACACTAGCCCCTAAAAATAATGGAATAATCATGATTCTAGCCGGAATTTGTACAATTTTACTCCCCCATTTTTTTATTTGTTCCATAGCGATACCTGATCCTTTCTTAACTCAAATTATATGATTGCTTATTCTAAAAAATAAAATCTGATAAATTTGTGATAAATTTATTTTTAACGGATTGACTTTTTTACAAACATTGTATATTATATATATATTCGAAACGTTTCGTTTTGTCAATATATTTATTATGGAGGTAATTATAATGTTAAATGGTATTCCTAAAATTCTTAGCCCTGAATTATTAAAAGTATTGTGTGAAATGGGCCACACAGATGAATTAACTATTGGTGATGGAAACTTTCCTGGCCATACTTATGGGAAAAAAGTAATTAGAATGGATGGACATAATGCTCCTGAAGTTTTAGATGCAATTCTTCAAGTATTTCCACTTGACCGTTATGTAGAAAAACCAGTTACCTTAATGGAAGTTGTTAAAGGTGATCCTGTTGCTACTCCAATCTGGGATGTGTACAAAGAAATCATTGCTAAATATGATGACAGAGGTGCTGATTGTGTAGAAACTATTGATAAATGGGATTTCTATGACAAAACAAAAGAAGGTTCTTCAGTTGTTATTATGACTGGTGAAAGTGCTTTATACGCTAATGTAATTCTTAAAAAAGGTGTTGTTCTTTAAGATCACCGTTGTAAGATTGCCAGTTTCATACCTTTCTTTTATATAGTGTGAATCCTCTCAAGTTCACACTAAAAAGCTAGAAATAAGTTTTGCTTTAAAACTTGTTTCTAGCTTTTTTTACTTTTAAATCATATACCTAGAAAATAAAGCGACTTAGAAACTTTATCTATTTCACATCAATAAATCTATCCTCGCCTGTATTTCTTCATATTTATCATTTGCTTTTTTTTGTGCATCTAAAGCCTTCTCAAGACCTTCATCAGCTCTTACCTTCTGTTTCTCCGTGCTTGCCTCGATAACATTTTGTTGATATTTTAACACTCGTTCACCTATTTTATGTTTCCGTTCAGTTGCCTTTTTTAATTCTCCTCTAGCTTTTTCAATTTTTTTATCTGGAACATTATCATACTTGTCTTTAATATCATTCCATCTTGGAACATTTAATTCAATACCATTTAGCAGCTTATAGTTTTTTAGAAATTTCATTAGCCATGTAGATGCAACAGAATCTCTCAATTTAGGTTCTTTAAATGTAGTTTCTTCAATCGCTGAAACAAAATCTTCAAGAGATTCAAAGATTGCATAGTCTGTCATCCTCTCACTATACCATACACCAGGTCTGATTTTATGAATGACTCCATCTTTTACTTGAAGATTGATTGGATAATTTTCCATTCTTCTAGTAATTTGCCAAACCTTTTTTAACCATACATCTTTTATTGTTACAATACCTGTCTGGCTCATGTCATATCCAAAAATCAAGTAATCAACATCTAACATATACGGCTTATCGCGAATTTCTTCTGCATACATTCTAAAATCAGCTATATCAAATCCTGGACTTCCACTTCTATTAAATGCCTTTACTTCCAACAAATTTCTTGTTTTATCATCAGGATTTAAAAAGAAATCTGGTGGCATTTGCGAGTTTACACTTGGAGCATATTCAATTCCTCTTGCATCTAACCATCCTTGTAACCACTCTTGCATAATATTACCCACAACATCTCTTTGTTTTACAACAATATCTACATCCCCCAAATAAAATTTTATTTGTCCTTCCAACTCTAGAATCTTGTATTCATTTAATAATTTTTCATATATTTCTTGTGATGATAATCTCATATGCACCTTCTTTCCGAAATATTACTCTGCCAAGGAACTCTCCATCAATTTCATATAATATTTTCCTAACCTCTTAGAAATATCTTTTATCACTGGCACACATACTGTATTTCCTAAAAGGTCAAATGCTTCTTTTTCATTGATTTGCTCTAAATCATAGTTGTCAGGATAACCACATAAACGCTGACACTCTTTGATTGTTAATCTTCTAATACCATCTCCATCAACAACACCTAACTTCGCTACATCCATAGCTACTAATGTTGGTGCAATATCATTAGGATCTAATATTTTTGAAAATTCAAAGGATAATTTTCCTGCAACAATATTATAACCACGTGATTTAGTTATATCCGCCACTCTATGTACAGTACCATCTAACTCCTTAACTTGTTGTTTTGGATGCTCATATACCAAATATCCCATCTTTACCAAACGATTCAACATTTGATGAAGTTCTGGTTTGTCAAAAAATGTCCTAATTTGCTTTTCTGTTAGTGGCATACCATCCATCCATTTTATACCAATCACTTCTGCCCAATGCTTCTTTCTACGTTCTTTTAAAAGAATGTTTAAAAATACCCGCTCTTGCTGTGTCACCTTTCCTTTCAGACCAATATCCCAAGAGTGAATATTGTTTTTTCCCCCTCGTTTGTCTTTGATTGAACGCCCCATAACTTCCTTTGCAGTATAATATTTGAATAAGTGTCTCGTAAAATCTGTATCAACAGTCGGAAGACCTCGCTCTAAAATATCTCCCAATGTGGCTGTTCGCTTCTCAAATCCCTCCAACTCAATTTTTTTGTTTCTAGTTCCAACAATATATACTCGCTTTCTACTTTGCGGCAGTCCAAAATCACATGAATCCAATACATTATAATTAACAATATACCCTAGATTTTCTAACTTAGAAACAATTGTTCCTAATGTCTCCCCATTATCATGATTAATCAATCCCTCTACATTCTCTAGCAAAAATCCCTGTACTGGACAATCACTTTCGTTCTTATCCTGTAGAATCCGCTCTATTTCAAAAAACAAAGTTCCTCTTGTATCTGCAAATCCATTTCTATTTCCTGCTGAACTAAATGGTTGACAGGGAAACCCTGCAAGCAAAAAATCAAAATCTGGAATATCACGTTCTGTATCTACCGTCATAATATCACCATAAACAATATCATCTCCATAAAAATTTTTATAAGCTTTTATAGCATAAGGCTTGATTTCTGATGAAAATACGCATTCTGTTTCTAATCCAAGTTCCTCCATCGCTTGCTGAAAACCCAATCTAATTCCTCCTAATCCAGCAAATAAATCTATCACTCGTATCACACGCATATCCTCCTTATCGTTTGGTTCCATTTAATTTTACTATATTAGGCGTCTAAAGTCTATTTATTTTTATGGAACCGATATATATATCAATTCCATTGTTACTTTTCACCCCACACTACGTGTGTGTGCAAAAAGTAACAGACGCATGCCCATTTAAATTCGCCTACGGCGAAGGGCATGCTAATTGGCTCTCGTAATCGTTCTCTCCACACAAATCAGCGGAGTGATT
>JAWXVD010000160.1:0-6820 GCA_044425705.1 Eubacteriales bacterium
GTGTATGAAAAGCTAGTAGAGGTAACTGTGAAGCATCCTACTTGGAATGAGTTGGATTTGGGAGTTATGACCACAGAAGAAGTGGTTGATGCATTTGTGAAATTGGCACCAGAAATTGAAACAGAAATACGTCATGTTTTTGAAAACGTGACTGGTATTGTTGCAAAGGCAGATTATGCCATTCCATGGATTAAAGAATTAAAAGAAAAGGGGTATCAGGTTTTGGTGCTGTCTAATTTTAGTGATAAGGTACTGAAAGATTGTCAAGATGCATTGGGATTTTTGGAATGTATAGACGGTGGCATTCTTTCTTTTCAAGATAAGGTCATTAAGCCTATGCCTGAAATTTATGAGTTAATTTTAAAAAGATACCAATTAGTTGCAGAGGAATGTGTCTTTTTAGATGATATGCAACAAAATATTCAGGCAGCAGCTCGATTTGGAATTCATGCTATTTTATTTACAGAACAGGAAAAAGCGGTGAAGGAATTAGAAACTTTGGGAGTTGTATGAAGTGACACTATATTTTAGTAGTCACTCCATTTACATTTGCAAATTCATCTTCCTCCATAGGAATCACAAGACACTTTTGTCCATCAATAGTCTGTGATTTGATTTGAGAAACCTTATCAGGTTTTACTTTTAAAATCACATCATAAGTCTTTACAACACTTTCATATTCCTTTTGTTCTTCTTCTATCTGGGCAGTAGTTTCTGTTAATTTTTCCTTTAAGGAATGCACTTCTTTGATAAGGGATTGTTCTTTTGCCTTCTGTTCATGGGCGGCTAGTGATTTTTCATCAATTAGAAGCTCGGCAATAGGAGGTTCTCCAGCAAAAGTATTGCCGAGAGCCAGTTCAACCTTCTCGATGACTTCATTTGACAATTGGCTATCTTCTAAGGCAGTTTGAATGGTACTTGGCGTTAATAAAATAGGGTCGGCGTTTTTACCTTCCATTTCTTCCTTATATGTAACCATATCTTTTAAATTTTGTTGTAGTTCAAAAAGAACTTGTTCCCCTAATTGTTCATCTGCACCTACAGTCTTCTTTACCACTTCTTGGAAGGTGACTTTTTGCTGTGTTGCAGTTGGTTTTGAAGGACAACCAAGCCCGAATTCCATAAATGCTTCATCGGGTTCTTTTGTGTTTTTTGTATAGTACATAAGAGAGTGAATATCAGAGCTACGTTCTGTAAAAGCAGGGAATACAAATCCAACATCAGGAACACCTACAATCCAATCTCTGATTCTAGCACCGATTCGATTTTCATCTTCACGGTAGCCAAGTCCTGGTTTTGAAAGACTGACTGGACAGATGGCACAAAGAAGATATTGATAAACCTCTTCCGATTCGTCTATATTCATATTATCATTTGTTTTAGTGATTACATCATAAGCATCATGGAAAAGTAGAATTAGATAATTTCCAAGATACTGATAAGTATCAATGACATGCTCGTAAAATCGTTGCAATAATTCTTCATTTTTCAAATTGCTATCACGAAGACCTAATAAAAATTGCTGTTTCCCATCAACGCCTTCTTCTTCCAGTGGAAAGTCTAATTCTAAAAGATTGTTACCTAAAGAGCCTGATAAGGTTTTTTTTGCAATTTCCAAATATTTGTGAAGTTCTTCATCATCTAAATTTAAGAAAATCTCATCTAGTGTAACAATTACATGTTTTTCGCTATTTACATAACACCCACATACTTTTGTGAAAGTTGCATCTGTTTTTTTAAAGCGTCTTTTTAGTTCTAATATATCACGTTTGTTCATGGTTTCCTCAATTCTAAAGTATTGTACGTTAAGTGAATGTGTATTATAGGAATCTTGTGTCTATATAATGGCTTATTCTATAATCGAATACTGACCAATTTTATCTACTTGTCCCTTTGGTTCATTTTCATCATAACCTAAGGCAGCAATACCAAACACCTCATGGTCTTTAGGAACTCCAATTTCGTCTAAGATGGCACGAATACTTGGAACATCACATTGACCTAGCATTTGGTTAATCCAAACAGAACCAATACCCATGCTATGAGCTGCCAAGAAAATATTTTCTAAGGCACATGCATTATCTTCCTTTGCAAAACGGCTAGTACTCTCATTGGTTGTAATAATCAAGGCTTTTGCATGATAAAAATTATAATCTTCTCGCCCTAATACGTCGCCGATGGTAGTTGCTAATTTCTTTATTATTTCTTGATTCAAAATACCTGTAAATTTCCAAGTTTGTTTTCCCATTCCACTAGGAGCACATAAACCTGCGTTTATTAAAGTCTCAAGTTGTTCTTTTGTTAATAATTGTTCGTTGAATGCACGAATACTTCTGCGTGTCATAATGTTGTTAATTACTTCATTCATAATAGTTATCATTCCTTTCGTTAGTGTTACAACAATCATATCACAAATGATAAATGGGTACTAGGGGGAATTTGTTTGATATAAATAAGAGTTGACAATATGATATCAAAATGATATCATATACATATCAATCAACAATGGATAAAATACTCAAATGCATTTGAGCGAAATATCTAGTCAGTAAAAGAAAGAAGGAAAGAGTATGGATGAAATTATTTTAAAACCAAAAAAAGGGATGCCAGTATTATTAGTAGGAATTTTTAAGTATGTTTTGAGTATTTTGTTTTTTGTATGGAGTGTGGTACAAGTGACAGATGAAACCTCAATTTTGTGGATTGTTATTTTGGTGATTGCATCTATTTACATGGCGTTAGGATGGATTTTGTTTTTGGGGTTAAAAGTACTTAAGCCACAAGAAGCATTAGTGATTACTTTATTTGGAAAGTATACAGGAACTATCAAAGAAGCAGGGTTTTATTTTGTGAATCCATTTAGCACATCATTTAATCCGGCCAGTGAAACAAAGCTGCGCCAAAGTGGAGATGTATCAACGGAAAAGCCAGTATCCATAGGAAGCGGTGGGAATGATATTCGTGTGGGAATGTCTACAAATAAAATTATTTCATTAAAGGACATGACACTTAGCAATAATAAGCAAAAAATTAACGATTGTCTTGGAAATCCAATTGAAATTAGTATTGCTGTTATTTGGAGAGTGAGTGACACTGCAAAAGCAGTATTTGCAGTAGATAACTATAAAGAATTTTTATCTCTTCAATGTGATGCATCCCTTAGAAATATTGTGAGATTATATCCATATGATACAGCACAGAATGTAGATACCACAGGCGATGGGAAACCTGATGAAGGCTCACTTCGCGGATCAAGTGAAATTGTAGCAAGCAGAATCAAGGAAGAGATTCAAAATAAAGTAACAATGGCAGGTCTTGAAATTGTAGAAGCCAGAATTACGTATTTAGCATATGCACCAGAAATTGCAGCCGTGATGCTTCAACGTCAACAAGCAACAGCAATCGTGGATGCCCGTAAATTGATTGTAGATGGAGCTGTGGGAATCGTGGAAATGGCACTGAATAAACTTTCAGAAACCAATGCAATAGAATTAGATGAAGAACGTAAAGCAGCTATGGTGTCAAATCTATTAGTTGTTCTTTGTGGAAATAAAGATGCCCAACCTATTGTGAACTCAGGGTCTTTATATTAATGGCAGACAATCAAAAAAAACAGATACCACTTAGAGTTTCTGCACAACTATATGCACAGCTTGCAGCTTGGGCAGAAGATGATTTTCGTTCTATTAATGGGCAAATAGAATACCTTCTGTCGGAGTGTGTAAAGCAGAGAAAAAAAGATGGGAAATATGTTTCTGAAACTATTGATGAAGCGATAGAGCTTGATGTGTGATTACTTTAGAGGCGACCTTTTATAGGCATGAATTTAAATGGCTTGTGAAAGGTTGCTTTTTACTATTACAAAAAATTAAGCTAAATACAAACACAAATTTGGGTTAAATTTAAAATAAGCAAAATAATTAAACTGTATTTTGCTTATTTTCTTGTATGATTTGGTTTAAAAGAGTATAATATTAATATAAACTTAGGAGATTTGAATTATGCAAATAGAAGATTTAGTTAGTTTGGTGGAAACTATCCAAAAATATAATTGTGAAACACAGTATATCGAGGTGAAAGCAGCAGAAAAAGGCACACCTACAAAATTATATGATACGCTTTCAAGCTTTTCAAACCAAGATGGTGGTGGTACGATTGTGTTTGGATTAGATGAAAAACAAGGTTTTGCAATTGTTGGTGTTTATGATGTACAAGACTTACAGCATAAAGTGGCAGAGCAGTGCAAACAAATGGAAATCCCAGTTAGACCATTATTTACAGTTGCACAGATTGATGAAAAAATGGTTGTATCAGCAGAAATACCAGGAGTAGATATTGCTGATAGACCTGTTTATTATAAAGGTTCAGGTAGGGTGAAAGGTTCATATATTCGTGTAGCAGAAGCAGACGAGCCGATGAGTGATTATGAAATTTATAGTTATGATGTATACCATAGAAGAATTAAAGATGATATTAGAACAATAGATTTTGCAGATTTTTCTATGTTAGATGATGTGCTTCTTGAAAAGTATATTTTAAACATAAAGGAAAACAAACCAAATGTTTCAAGACTTTCAAATGATGAAATTCTTAACTTAATGGGTGTAATAAAAGATGGAAAACCTACTCTTTCAGGGGTAATGTGTTTTTCAAAATACCCACAAGCCACATATCCACAACTTTGCATTACAGCAGTAGTTGTTCCAGGAACTGTAATGGGACAAATTGGTTCAGATGGAGAACGCTTTATTTCTAATAAGAGAATAGAAGGTACTATTGCTGAAATGTTAGAAGAAGCAGTTGCTTTCGTAAAAAGAAATATGAGAGAAAAAACAATTATTAATGATGATGGTAAACGTCAAGACAAACCAGAATATCCAATTAAAGCAGTTAGGGAAGCAATATTGAATGCTTTGATGCATAGAGATTATAGTATTCATACTGAGGGAGCTCCTGTGAGAATTGTAATGTATAGTGACAGGCTTGAAATTACAAATGAGGGTGGTCTTTATGGCAGAATTACAGTTGATGGATTAGGTAAGGTTCACGCTGATACAAGAAATCAAACGCTAACACATATATTAGAAGTGCAAAAAACAGCAGAAAATAGATATTCAGGTATACCTACCATTCGCTATGAAATGAAAAGGATGGGTTTATGTGAGCCAGAATTTACGAATAGACGAGGTGCGTTTATAGTAACGTTGAAAAACAGTGTATTAAATGAAGACGAACAAAACGATTGTACCACAGAAAAAATGAGTACAACAGACAGCTTAATTGACTTTTGTAAAACACCTAGAACTAGAGCAGAGCTTGCAGATTTTTTGGGTAAAACACAGTATTATGCAATGAGTAAAATTGTTATGCCATTGGTGGACAGTGGTAAGCTGAAAATGACATTGCCAAATAAACCCAAAAGTAAAGAACAGAAGTATTATAAATAGTGCAGTGTTGATTAAACTGGAAAGAGGAAAATATGAAAGACAATAATTTATACAATTTGTGAACGCAGGATCGTTATATTAATGGCAGACAATCAAAAAACAGATACCACTTAGAGTTTCTGCACAACTATATGCACAGCTTGCAGCTTGGGCTGAAGATGATTTTCGTTCTATTAATGGGCAAATAGAATATCTTTTGTCGGAGTGTGTAAAGCAGAGAAAAAAAGATGGTAAATATGTTTCTGAAACTATTGATGAAGCGATAGAGCTTGATGTGTAATAAAACTAGAAAGAACCTTTTATAAGCATGAACTTACATGGCGTATGAAAGGTTCTTTTTTTATTGTTACAGGTTACATTTCAGGGGTATACTAATTTCAATACAAAAGAGAACATCACAGTATTTATTTCTGCGGAAATGGGGAAAATCGCTTGCAATATTAAGATTTTTTTGATAGTATGAAATCACAAAAGCAAGAACTCTATAACTTTCCTTATTGTGAAAGTATCTAAATGATTATGATTCTATAGTGAATGATAATATGTACATTCTATCCTATTCTAGGAAAATGAGAGAACAGTCTTCTCGCTTTCAAAATACCCAATAACAAAAGCGGAAGATGGCATGAAAATATTCATGTTCTTCTGCAACAAATGTATTTTCATAGGCGTATATCTAAGTGTTAAGGAAATGCATACCACAAATAAGGAAGAACTATTTGACAGAAGAGCAAATGAAAAAGATTACATTATTTCAGTTAACGAGCGATATATTCTTTGGCAAAGTATTAGAAGATCCATTAGCTTGCGAGGAAGTAATCAATATTATCACAGGAAAAAAATTTAAAATAAAGAATGTGAAATCACAATATTCAATTCGACAATTAGCCAGTCACTCGGTAATATTAGATATCATTGCGGTGGAAACTAAAAATGCTAGAATACATATGGAAATGCATCCACAAAATAATGAAGATCATATGCGAAGGATTCGATACAATACAGCCTGTGTGGATGTAGAATGTTTAGAAAAAAGTGAAGACTATCAGAATTTGGCAGATGTATATGGTATTTACATTTCTAAAAAAAACTTTGGAAGAAAAGGAAAAGGAATTAACAGAATAAAAAGAGTGTTTGATAGCACAGAAAAAGAGATTACAGATAATATTGAACAGGAGGCATCCAATGGCAGCTATGAATATTATGTAAATTTAAAAGGCATAGGTGATACATGGGAACAAACAGAATTGATAAAATATATAGCGAATGCAGATGGTATTATACAACATGTAGCATTCCCTAATTTAGTGAAAAGAGTAAGATTTTTAAAGGAAGAACAGGAAGGAGTAGAAATTATGTGTGAAATTTTAGAA
>JAWXVD010000161.1:0-6650 GCA_044425705.1 Eubacteriales bacterium
CCTATAGCAGAGTAGCCAAGTTCGGCCGGGATAAACGCTGAAGGCATCTAAGCGTGAAGCCCCCCTCAAGATGAGATATCCCAAATAGTAAGACCCCTTGAAGACGACGAGGTAGATAGGACCAAGGTGTAAGCATGGTAACATGTGTAGCTGATGGTTACTAATCGGTCGAGGGCTTATCCAAAAAGGAACGAAAGTTCCAAGGAATTGGTAAACTCGGAAAGAAACGACTACAATATAGAGATATAGAGTAGGAAAATATAGAGATAATTAGATGAAATTCAGTGTTCGGTTTTGAAGGTATAATGGAAAAGCTTTGTCAGTTTATGACAGAGCTTTTTTTAGTATATATATATTCTAACTTTCAACCTGTGGATAAATAGTTGCAGTAGGAATATGAAATCCTATATAAAATGATTGACGGTCTAGCTTCTATTTTATACAATAGAAACTAGTACGTAACCTTCAACCTATGGAAGTATAGTTACATTGATATTTGATTTGAAGAAAGGAACAATTGAAAAATGATTAAACATATTGTAATGTGGAAATTTAAAGAGTGTGATACTGTAGAAGAGAAGATGACAAAAATCAAGAAGTTTGAAGATGGGCTCATGAGCTTAGTAGGTGTTGTAAAAGAGTTGAAAAGTGCAGAATTTCAATATAATATGAATGCTCCTGAAAAAAACTATGATGCTACATTGATTAGTGAATTTGAATCAATTGAAGATTTGAATGCATACTTGGTGCATCCAGAACATAAAAAAGTTTCAGCATATTGTCAAGAAATTAGAGTTAGTCGTGCAGCAGTAGATTACGAATTTTAGATAGTTGATATGAGTGAAAGGAAATTTATGGTTAATATAAAGGAAGCAATTAGAGATGCAGATATGGTATTAGTAGGAATTGGAGAAGCATTTCGAGTAAAATTAGACATGGAAGAATTTTCTGATGATATGCAAGGAGTTTTAAAAAAGAGAGCTTGTTTACAATCCTGTAAAGGAAATCAGATAAGCCAAGCTTATGATTCTTTAAGCGAATTATTAATAGACAAAAATTATTTTATTGTTACTCTGTGCAACGATGATTTAATTTTAAAATCCTCATTGAAACAGGATAAAATAGTTGCACCATGCGGTACATATAAAAAATTACAGTGTGAAAATGGCTGTGCTCAAACATTACTTCATTTTGATGACGAAATAGATCTGGAGAGTCAAATATGTGAAGAATGTGGTGGAAAGTTATGTTTTAATTTATTTGAAACACCACATTATAATGAAGCTGGATATTTGCCTATGTGGGAAAAATATACAAAATGGATACAAGGCAGTTTAAATAAAAAAATTCTAGTATTAGAACTTGGAGTTGGTTTTGCCTATCCTTCAGTAATTCGATGGCCTTTTGAAAAAATAGCATTCTTTAATCATAAAGCTAGTTTTTATCGTGTTCATGATTCTTTGTATCAAATTTCAGATGAATTACATGAAAAAGGAATTGCTATTCAGGAAAATCCAATTCAATTTTTATTAGAACAAGTATAGTAATAGCTAGTTATTTGAACATCAAGGGGAGGAATTGAAATGATTGCAATCATAGATTACGATGCTGGAAATATTAGAAGTGTTGAAAAAGCTGTACAGGCGTTAGGGGAAATACCTTGTATTACAAGAGATAAAGAAGTCATATTAAAGGCTGATAAAGTGATTTTACCAGGAGTAGGTTCTTTTGGTGATGCTATGGAAAAATTACATAGTTATGGTCTGGTTTCTGTTCTCAACACAGTGGTAGAGAAGAAGATACCGTTATTGGGAATTTGTCTTGGATTACAATTATTATTTGAACGAAGTGATGAAAGCCCAGGTGTCGAAGGATTAGGGATACTAGAAGGAGAAATTCTTAGAATACCAGATGCAGAGGGATTGAAGATTCCACACATAGGATGGAATTCACTAAAATATCCAAATAAAGGAAGATTATTTGCAGGATTAAAAGAGGAAGATTATGTATATTTTGTACATTCTTATTATTTAAAAGCAAAGGATCCATCTATTGTAGTTGCAACCACACATTATAGTACTATGATTCATGCTTCTGTAGAGAAAGATAATATTTTTGCGTGTCAATTTCATCCTGAAAAAAGTTCGTCGGTAGGATTGACTATATTGCAAAATTTTATTTCATTGTAATAAATGAATATTTTGTATTTATGTAGGATTGTAGATGATGAGTTTTAGAGTATGGACAATTGTACAATTATTCGGCTATAGACGGAATGATTATATATAAATAAAGGTGGAGGGAATGAAATGCATACAAAAAGAATTATTCCTTGTTTGGATGTACATAATGGAAGAGTAGTAAAAGGTGTTAATTTTGTGAATTTACAAGATGCAGGTGATCCAGTTGAAATTGCAGCAGCTTATGATCAAGCAGGAGCAGATGAGGTTGTGTTTTTGGATATTACAGCATCTTCAGATGGACGTGCTACTGTAGTAGATATGGTGAGACGAGTGGCAGAAAAGGTATTTATTCCATTTACAGTGGGTGGTGGAATTAGAACGGTGGATGATTTTAGAGAACTTTTGCGG
This sequence comes from Eubacteriales bacterium, assembly GCA_044425705.1. Lineage (GTDB taxonomy): Bacteria > Bacillota > Clostridia > Lachnospirales > Lachnospiraceae > JAWXVD01. The sequence continues at coordinate 2,592 of JAWXVD010000161.1, forward strand.
GAAGGTGCAGATAAAATTTCTATCAATTCATCGGCAATTATGAATCCTAATTTGATTAAGGAAGCGGCAGATAAATTTGGCAGTCAATGTGTAGTAGTAGCAATTGATGCAAAAAGAAGAGAAGATGGTAGTGGTTGGAATATTTACAAAAATGGTGGACGTGTTGACATGGGTATAGATGCTATAGAATGGGCAAAAAAAGTAGATGCTTTCGGTGCAGGAGAAATCCTTCTTACTAGTATGGATTGCGATGGTACGAAAGCTGGATATGATATTGCATTGACAAAAGCAATCTCTGAAGCAGTTTCAATTCCTGTTATTGCATCAGGTGGTGCTGGAAATTTAGAGCATTTTAAAGATGCACTGACAGATGGAAAAGCAGATGCAGCTTTAGCAGCTTCTTTGTTTCATTTCAAAGAGTTAGAAATCAAAGAAGTGAAAGCATATTTAAAAGAGTCGAATATAGCAGTCCGTATGTAATTGAAAATTTCGAATGGAGGAATACATATGTCAGCAATTACCAATGATTGGTTACCTTCTATGGAAGGTGAATTTAAAAAAGAGTATTATAAAAAATTGTACTCATTTGTGAAAGAGGAATATAAGAACGAAGTGATTTATCCTCCAGCAGAAGATATTTTTAATGCGTTTCATTTTACACCATTAAGTGAAGTGAAGGTAATGGTAATAGGACAAGATCCTTATCATAATGAAAATCAGGCACATGGACTTAGTTTTTCGGTATTGCCCACACAGCCTGTCATACCTCCATCATTACAAAATATTTATAAAGAGTTGCAAGCAGATTTAGGATGTCAGATTCCTAATAGTGGATATTTGAAAAAATGGGCTAGTCAAGGGGTATTGATGTTAAATACGGTGCTGACAGTAAGGGCACATGAAGCAAATTCTCATCAAGGAAGAGGATGGGAACAGTTTACGGATGCTATTATACAAGCCGTAAATCAACAAGATAGACCAATTGTATATATGTTATGGGGGAGACCAGCACAATCTAAAATCCCTATGTTGACGAATCCGAAACATTTGATTTTAAAAGCTCCACATCCAAGTCCATTATCAGCTTATCGAGGATTTTTTGGGTGTAAGCATTTTAGTCAGGCAAATCAATTTTTGTCAGAGAATGGATGTTCACCAATAGATTGGCAGATTGAAAATATATAAAGTACAATAAAGACGTTTAGTACATATGAATCGCAAGCGGTATGCCACTAAACGAATATAATATAGGAAGAGTGAAACTTCGGAATAAGAGGAAAAATGAGAAAGAATGTAGATTTATTAAATGGTTCCATTCCAATTGCTCTTACAAAACTGGCGTTACCGATTATGGCAACGTCTTTTTTGCAGATGGCTTATAATTTAACAGATATGATTTGGATTGGTAGAGTAGGCAGTGATGCAGTCGCTGCAGTAGGCGTGGCAAGCATGTTTGTTTGGCTATCTAGTGGACTTGTTATGATTGCAAGAATGGGTGGGCAGGTAAAAGTTGCTCAAAGCTTAGGGGCTGGAAATACAAAGGAAGCTGCTGATTTTGCCAAAACAGCTTTTCAGATTGCTATTTTTTTCGGATTGCTATTCGGCTTTGGTAGTTTTTTTCTAAATGGTCCATTTATAGACTTTTTTGGAATGGAAAATCAGGATATTGTAAGAGATGCTAGATACTATTTAATCATTACCGGTGGTCTCATTATTGTAAATTATATAAATCAAATTTTCACAGCAACATGGACTGCATTAGGAAACAGTGGAGTGACTTTGTTAGCTACATTAGTGGGATTATCTATAAATATCGTGTTGGATCCTATTTTAATTTTCGGTTTAGGTCCTATTCCTAGATTAGGTGTTTTGGGAGCTGCTCTTGCAACAGTTTTAGCACAGATTATAGTGTGCATTGTATTTGTTATAGTGTCTACAAAAGAAAAAACTGTATTTGGAGCAATGTTAAATTTTAAAAGAATAGATACCTACAAGGTGAAATGTATTGTAAAGATAGGGTTGCCAGCAGGGGTACAGAGTATGTTATTTACAGGTATTTCTATGATACTTGCCAGGATGATTACAGGTTTCGGAGATGCAGCCATAGCAGTACAAAAAGTAGGAACACAAATTGAATCAATTTCTTGGATGACTGCAGAAGGATTCGGAACAGCGGTGAATGCTTTGGTGGCACAAAATAAAGGAGCAAGTCAAGAAGAGCGTGTAGATAAGGGATATCTCAGTGCCATGATGATTATGGGAGCTTGGGGTTTGTTTACCAGTTTAGTACTGATTGTATTTCCACAGCAATTATTCCAAATATTTATCACAGAAAGTGAATTAATTCCTTTAGGGGTGGATTATTTGAGGATTTTAGGGATTTCACAATTATTTATGTGCTTAGAATTGGCTACGGCTGGTGCATTTCAAGGATTGGGTAAAAGCTTCCCACCATCTATTAGTGGAGTGATTCTAACAGGAATTCGTATTCCAATGGCATATTTTTTATGTCAGACTGCTTTGGGTTTAAATGGAATTTGGTGGGCTATCACGATTTCTACAATTATGAAAGGAATTGTATTGCCTGTATGGTTTTATAGAGAAAGACATTGTAAAAAATAAGAGTACGGTTCGCTTTAGCAGTAATATTTTTACAGCATGAAGCGAACTGTTTTATTTTTTTTATAAAGTTAGCAAAAACTAACTTGACAAATGGTAAAAAAAGAGATATTATAACAGTGTTCCTAAACAGTACTACTAATAAAAGGGAGATTATGGAAGAAAATATTTTGATAGAAAGATTGATGATCTTTGGATTAACAAGGCAGGAAGCTACTATTTATCTATGTTTATGTAAAAACACAGAACTGACAGGGTATGAGGTGGCAAAATTAACAGGTATTTCTCGATCCAATGTATATGGTGCATTAAGTGGATTAGCAGATAAAGGAGCAGCCTATGTAGTGGAAGGCAGTTCTGTAAAGTACTTAGCTGTACCAATTGCAGAGTTTTGTGAAAATTATATGCAAAATATCAAGGAGCAACAAATATTTCTACAAAAAAATATGCCTAAATTAACAAAGATTACAGATGGTTATATTACCATTCAAGGCTATAGAAATATAGCTAATAAAATTTCACACATGATAAAATCCTGTGAAATGAGACTATATATTGCGGCAAAGAGCAATATGATAGAAGAGTTGTTGCCATTATTAGTAGAAGCCCAAAGCAAAGGACGGAAAGTGGTGGTCATCAGTGATGCTAGATTCTTGCAATTAGATGGAGAATCATACGTTACGGAAATGGCGGAAGAACAGATTCGTTTGATTACAGATTCTTCTTTTGTTTTGACAGGTGATATCAGTAAGAAAGAGGATTCAACTTGTCTATATTCGGGGCAAGAGCATTTAGTAACAGTTTTTAAAGAAGCACTAAGGAACAAAATTCAATTAATTATGATTGAAAACAATCAAGGAACTAACTTGAGTTTATAGATTGAAATGATAATTCAAAAAATATAAGAAAATATGAGGAGAATACCATGCATAAGACACCATTTGTAACAAAAGAACAGTTAGAAGAAATTGTAAAAACATATCCAACACCATTTCATATTTATGATGAAAAAGGAATTAGAGAAAATGCAAAAGCATTGAAAGAAGCGTTTTCATGGAATAAAGGATTTAAAGAATATTTTGCTATTAAAGCAACACCAAATCCATTTTTAATCGATATTTTAAGAGAATATGGATGTGGGTGTGATTGTTCTTCTTTAACGGAGTTGATGTTATCGAAAGCCATGGGAGTATCGGGTGAAGATATTATGTTTTCATCTAATGAAACACCAGCCGAAGAATATGCATATGCAAATGAAATCGGAGCAATTATTAACTTAGATGATATTACACATATTGATTTTTTAGAAGGTATTATCAGTGAATTTCCAGAGACTATGAGTTGTAGATACAATCCAGGCGGTGTGTTTAAAATTAGTACAAGTATCATGGATAATCCAGGAGATGCAAAATATGGATTTACAACAGAGCAACTTTTTGA
>JAWXVD010000162.1:0-6611 GCA_044425705.1 Eubacteriales bacterium
TACTTACAAAAACAAGACCTCGACTAGCTGCTACAATCACGGATTCAAGCCCTTTTCCTATAAAGGTAAAATACCCTGAATTTAATATATTAAATCCCGACATTAAAAACGATATTCCATATAGCTTGCCACCTGATGCAGCTAATTGTACTAACGCAGGTTCATCTTTAATGAATAATCCTACAAGCTGTTCTCCAGCAAAAAATAAAAGTAAAAACAAAATTATTCCAAAGATGAAGTTTGTAACATATGCAATCTTCATCATCTGTTTTACTCGCTTGATATCATTTGTGCCAAAGTTATAGCTTATAATAGGACCTATGCCATCAGATATACCGAATAACAGCATACCACCAAATGTACCCATATAGTTAATCGCTGTAAAGGCAGCTACGCCACCTGCCCCTGCAATTTGCATCAGCGAAGTGTTGAATAAAAAAGCCGTTACAGCAATAGAAATCGTGTTAATTCCTTCAGACGAGCCATTATATAAAGTTTTTCCGATGCATTCCGTTGAAAATTTGCCTACAAAAACATTAAGCACATTCTCTTTATTAAGCATCGGCGAAACTACAAATAATAGCGCCGAAATATATGCTGTTCCTGTTGCAAGTGCAGCACCCATAACACCCATATCTAAACGTGCAATGAGAAGGTAGTCGAGTGATATATTGACAATAATACTGATTATCGAACCATAAAAATATCGTTCAGGTCTACCTATAATGCGGTTTAGAAAGCCAAAATAAAACATAGTACACATTGGAATTGCAAAAATGGAAATCCACTTAATATATGTTGCTGTATCTGAAACTAAAGTTGCATCAGCACCTAGCAAATTAGCTAGTTGTGTATTTAAGGTTAAACCTAGCATTGTAACGATAGCTGCACTTATCCAAATAATAATCTTAAAGGTATGAAAACAATTTTGCGCTTTTTCTTTGTTTCCATTTCCAAGATTTAACCCTACATAACTTTGCGTACCAATACTTATAATCATACTGATACCTATTATAAGATGCATAAATGGCTGGGCGATATTAACACTCGCAAGAGCATTACTACTTACATGATTTCCTATAAACATCCCGTCAATCATACCTTGTGTCCCTGAAATAATCATGGCGATTACTGCAGGAATGGCATATGTTATAAATAGCATGGAGATACTTTTTGTACTTAAAATATTACTCGTTGTTTTCATGTATTGCCTCTCTAGATACCATATCCCCTATCAAATTTAGCAACTCACATAAATTATGAATTTCCTCATTCGAATATTTTCCATCAATTCTTTGCGAAAGTTCTTTTCCGAACTTTTCACCAGAATAATTAAAATATATACTTTCATTTACAAAGAGGTAATAAACTCTTTTGTCATTATCACATTGCTTTCGAGTCACATACCCTTTTTTGATAAGTTCTTTGATTTTCTTCGTAACCGATGGTCGTGAAACATGAAGCATATCGGCTATTTGTGTAGATGTATATTCTCCTTGGTGGGCAGATATTATATCAAGATAAAGCAAATCATTATAAGTAAGTTTCGTTTCATCTTGCAAGCTATTTTGTAATTTTAGTTCAAAAATGGATAAATCGTGATAAAATTTACCCATTGCTTTTGTCAATTCAGTATTCATTTTTATCCTCCTCGTATAATATAGTTGCGTAATAATAATTATTATAACGCAACTATATTATTTTGTCAATGAAGTAATAAAAGCTAGGAACATCTTTTCACATCGCATCCAGCTTCGTAATATTCTATTATTTGTAGTCCATATCAGATTTTCTAAATCGATGTATCAGTTACTTCATAATTAGATTTATTTGCCTACTTAAAGGGGGAGGCTATCCCCTATAGCGTGCAGTGCTCATTCTATTCAACATATACTCCAATATCATTGATTACTTCCGATGAAAGTTTAAGATATATTTCGTAAAAATCATCATCATTATGAGCCACCAAAATATCGCTTTCATTGCGCTCTCGTAACCAATCACCTATTATAATCAAGTCACTATAAATATTCTCTATATCATATGCAAAATTGGTTGTTTCTCCATTTGTATTAGCTAAGACATAATCTTCAAGTGCTGATATATAAGCATCTATGACGATATCGTATTCCATACTTTCTGTAATTTTGCTTACACTTTCGTAGTCTTGCATAGATGAATTTAGTTGCTCTATTGCGTGTAGTAAATCCGATGGTGTTGTATTTTTTAATTCTAAACGATGTGTGGCGTTGGCAAATGAAGCTTGGTAATTATTAATTGTTGTTTGCTCCCTTACGTAAGTTGATTGTTTTTCTTGATTTAGCTCATTTGCAAAATGAATAGATGTTACAACAGAAACAACGCAGATGATTGCAAGAATAATGATTGTTACCTTAAATTTTTTCATTATATTCTCCTGTTCATTATATAAAATGTAGCTTTTCCCTTTCCATGACGAGTTATAAAACCTTCCTCTGTAAGTTTTTTTAGAGAATTTTCAATGGATGCTTTTCCTATTGTAGGAACAAGTTCCATGATTTCGCTCTTTGTAAACTTACCAATTTTATTGCCAACTGCTTTTCTAACCTGCTCTATCGCTGGGAGTTTTTCCTCTACATAATCCACCCTCATTTCAAAATCTCTGTAAGCTGCAAGGATAATACCAAGTATATATTTTATAAAAGGTACAGGATTATTTATATTTTCGTGCCAATTTATACCACATTCCTCAAGCACATCATAATATTTCATTTTCGTTTTTTCTATCTTGCTCTCTAAGCTTATATATCTACCTACCACATAACCACAGCGGTACAGCAATAATGTTGTAAGAAGTCTCGACATACGACCATTACCATCGTTAAATGGGTGAATACACAAGAAGTCATTAATAAAAATAGGAATTAAAACTAACGGATCAATGACACAAGAATCAATTACACTATTAAAGCTCTCACAAATAGCATCAATTGCTCCTTCTGTTTCATAAGGTGGAAGCGGCATAAATCGAACCTTTTGCGTTCCATCTGCGCTCGTCTCAGCAATAATATTTTGTGTATTTTTAAATCTTCCTCCAATGGATTTTTCGGAGTATTTATATAAATCTCTATGAAGTTGTAAGATGTATGAAGAACGAACAGGAATATATTCATAACTTTCGTGAATTGTATTAAGTACATCACGATACCCAATTATCTCTTCTTCATCTCTATTCCTGGGAGTCGCTTTTTCTAACATCAACTGTTTTACTCGTGTGCTTGTTGTAACAATGCCTTCAATTTTATTAGAAGCCTCTGTACTTTGAATTTTAGCAATTTCGATTAACTTATCCAATGCTTGGGGTTTTTGCTTTAAATAAAGTTCATGCCTACCTTTGTATTCATGTATTTGTGCAACCAGACCTAGTAGCTCACTGTCCCACGCATAATCTTTTAATGTTGAATAATCAAAAAATCTCATTCGCCTACCCCTTTTCTTTTCCCCTAATTGTACCACTATTTTAGGCGATAATCAATTCCTTAGGCTTACAAATATCATTTAGGTTTATTTTTAACCAAATTCACTATAATATACTGTTTCATAAAAGTATCAGTAGCAGGAGTAGACAGTTGTTTCTATTTTGCTCATACTCATAATCTTTTGCATAGCTATTCTTCTTTATTATTAGTTTTATAAACAATATATCCACACACAATGTAAAATACAGCTAAGCCTATTATATAAGGCAAAGTATCAATATGCCTATGTCCTGCAAAACCACTTTGTGCATATATATAATCTCCTATAGGAATAATTAAGGCAATTACGCCACCATACCATTTTTTGAAACTTAGTAAAGCACCACTTATCCAAAGTGTAGCTACAATAACATAAATCCAGTATGGCCCATCTAATCTTATAATGTTTTCAAATCCTACCCACAGCATGAATGCTGTCAGTAAAATTGCTGGGGCAAAGTATAAGAGTTTAAGTATAGGTTTTTTCATAATTGTCTATCCTTCTTTCTTAGCAGAGAATAAATCATCAACCGTTGTTTCTAAGACTTCAGCAAGGCGAAATGCAAGAACCAATGTTGGATCATATTTGTTATTTTCAATGGAATTAATAGTTTGTCGACTAACAGAACAATCCTTTGCTAAATCTTCTTGTGACAAACATTTATTTTTTCTAAGTAGTTTAATAGTATTCTCCATCTAACCACCAAACTTCTTCTTATTGAATAGAAATCGGATGTTGAATAATATTCCAATAACAACAAGCTGAACAATATCATTTGCACCCTTTTCAAGCATGGGAAAATCGGTAATATCACCTAAAACACTTATGAACAATAGAATCATATTAACAATAAAAACTCATAATGAACATATTTCTTTTAATTTATTGATTTGCCATATACGTTCATTTATTACGGAATATTCTTCAAAATTGCTATTAATGTTTATAAGTTTAATCGCATAATCAGAAGCGACTATTCCATGCTCCTTCATATGTCCTGTTGCTACTGCATGACCTGTAACCCGCAAAGCAAGTTGTAGAAGTTTATCGTCACAAGCCTTTGCAAGTCTGTGTATTTGAAACCCAGAACATATTATTTCATTATTCAAATATTGTGGAGCATAATCTTGTAAAATATGTGTCGCAAGTTCTATTGCCCAAGAAGCGATTTGCTTTTGAGTGGCTTTTTCAAATAATGAATCAAGTTCTTTTCTCAATACAGTGTCATCTGCAATCTTTATTTTAGGGAAAGTTGTCATAGCATCTCCTTCAACACTAAGTTCTATTTAAATATGATGGTTCACATTAAGTTTGGACAAAAGACATACCGTCTACGGCGGTGTGAAGTTCAGCGTCCTTAACAGTCCTTTCTATTAGGAAGTCTGTTCACTTCAATTACTCCCTCAATATTGGTTATGTATTTTCCAATCATCAAATTATCACCCTGAATTATTTGATGATATTTCATTTCATTTTTCTTTTTTCTAAGGATCAGCTCCACTGGGAGCGCTTTCCTCTTATCTAATTCATTTCCTTTTAGTAATGTCATAGGTTTTCCAGCAAGAACATATCCTACTGTTACTGCATTTCCCTCTGTAGCAAATGCACAATGTATTTTGTTTTTCTTAAAACTTTCTTCTGCATATACTACCTTCGAGAGCATCTCTAACATGATTGGTAATACCTGTATCTTCTGTCTAACAGAACCTTTTACTTCCTTTTCAATCTGACCCTTTTTATAAAAATCAAAATCATCTAATTCTAAAGTTCCTTCCAGACATTTATCGAAAAATTCATCTCCTGAAAGTTCTGAATGGACCCCAACAAGATGCTTATAATTGCCTTTCGTTGCAGTAATTTCATAATATTTTCTCTGATGAAATGCAGGTGAACACAACAAATAATCAAAATCTATATATACGCTCTTATATTTAGATGCAGATACAATTGCAATACTTCTCACACGTTCTTTAAAGCTCTCATATGTAATCATATGTTCCCCCCTTGTTACCGCTTCAAACTATTACTATATGCAAAGTGAGAGAATGGCTTACGCCACTCTCTCACTGGTTTTTAGTAGTTATCTCTACAATCGAATGGGTTTTAGATCTCCATTCCGATCACTCGATAAGGTTTATGGTCTCTCATCCGACTCTTACTTGTAATAGTATAATAGCAAATGCCTGAGCAACTGTCAATTAGTGCTCTATATATTATATGTCATATTTTAATTTTCTATAGTATTTCTAATATTTATTTTCTTCTTATGAATCTATTGAAATACTCTACCAAGTGTTGTATTTATATGAAACTTCATCTTAAAAAAACGTAGTAGTTCCCCATTTTCCATTCAATAAAAAGATATTGTTTTTTATTAATTGTCTTTAATATATAGGCAGAAGCCGTTGACTTTTTACAGTCTAACAAAAATCCTTTTGTCCATTTATCTTCCCATACTTCATCATTATAAACTCTATGTGCTATTCCGTTTGCATGAAATGTAATTTGTTTTAGCCACAATTCATTACATATACAATTCGGAGAAAAGCTGTCAATATCATCTCTTTGACCAATCTCATTAAGTTGATAGTGCTTATTAGATGTTTTTTTCAAAACGCAAATATAAGGATTTTGACGGATTTATTCCGCTATTTTCTTTGAGAGACAAACCAACGTCTCAACGTGTTCTTCGTTCTCCAAACACAAATTACTTATTTCTTATTCTTCTAGCAGTTTTTTCAATTCCTCTTTACTCGGTAGTACTGTTTGATACTTACTTGCAAAAATCTGATTATTATCTTCTGGTAGCTTGACTTCTCTATCATAATAGTTAACATACATCTGCATCTGTCCAATATCTTGATGCTTTAATTCCCCTATTTTTAGATCAAATAAAACAAAGCTCCTTAACAAACGATTATAGAACACTAAATCCACTTTGAAATGTTCTTCGTCAAAAGTAAATCTTTCTTGTCTACCAACAAAGGTAAACCCTGTTCCAAGCTCCAGTAAAAACGTTTGTAAGTGATTGATAAGTCTCGTCTCTAGCTCAGACTCTGAATACGTGCTTAATTCTTCCAGCCCCATAAATTCAAGTACATACGGATCTTTTA
>JAWXVD010000026.1:0-33215 GCA_044425705.1 Eubacteriales bacterium
ACGTATCCTTTGCATATGGCTTTCATCATTCCTTGGGTGCATTTCTATATGTATGATGGTTTTCTTTTCTGCCATAGCCCAGATATCTAGTATTACCGAATGGGTTGCTAGTTGTCTGATGGAGTACTGGGATTTAACTTCATCTATTATAAAATTTGTTCCCGTAATAATCCTCAATACTTCTTCACATGCTTTTTTATCCTCTAGCACCTTACTGAAAAAGATATCGCTCGTCATTTGAAATCTCAGTATTTTATTATTTTGTTCTTCTGTCAAATGTTCCTCCTTGATTTATGGGGTACACGCGCAGAAGAGTTATTTTATTTCACAAGATCGTTACCACTTACATCTAGTTGTAACTAAAATAAAATCTTTTCCTATTCGTGCCACCTTTGATTTGTATTTTTATTGTAAGCACGAATTGTTCTGATTTGATTTTGAGATTTGATATCATTTGTTACTAGATGTGTATATGATATTGAACGTTCTGCTTATTTGATAATGTTATAAATTGTTTTTGATTTTTCGAATTTCTTCCACAGACTGGTTTATAATAAAGTCTTGTGGTTTCACTTACTTACTAGGGTGAAATCACTGACGCTGAGAGTAAAAATTTATTTTCACCCTTTCATCCACTCCCCGTTTCTTCTTTTCTGAACAACTTCCATCACTTCTTCTATCGTACACCGTTCTCCACATTCTTTTATCACTTGGTATAAGTCGTATATTTTTTCAACTTCACATTCTACTTCATCCGCTATCATTTCTAAAGGCTTGCCTTTACGAACCTTCTTCATTATAAGTGAAATCAAATTGTAGATTCTTTCTTCGATTTTTCCTTCGATTTTTCCTTCTTTTCTTTCTTGTTCTAAAATTTCACACATAACCTCTTTACCTCCTTGATTTTCTTTTAAAAATCGAACTCTTTTCACTAAATTTGGAAATGCATCACTATCTTCAATTCCATCTGCGTTCACCATATATTTTAGCAATTCATCCTGTTCTCTAGTTTCACATTTCCCTTTTAAATCCACATAATATTCATGGATTCCATTGGATGCTTCTTCCTTAGCTGTATGAAAAATTCGTACCACATGGTCGATTCCAACTCTATCTTCTAATTTACGGTTTACAAACTGCTTATGACTAATATAAATCCCATACACATCTGGTAATTCTTCATATTCTTTACCAGTTTCTAAATTTTCCATATCCACCGAAGCAGTATTATACCGTATCCTTTGCATATGGCTTTCATCATTCCTTGGATGCATTTCTATATGTATGATGGTAGCCTTTTCTGCCATAGCCCAGATATCTAGTATTACCGAATGAGTTGCAAGTTGTCTGATAGAGTATTGAGATTTGACTTCTTCTATACGAAAAATTTTTCCTGTAATAATTCTCAATACTTCTTCACATGCTTTTTTATCCTCTAGTACCTTACTGAAAAAGATATCGCTTGTCATTTGAAATCTAAGTATTTTATTATTTTGTTCTTCGGTCAAACGTTCCTCCTTGATTTAGGGCTGCACGATCAGAAGAGTTATTTTATTTCACAAATCGTTACAACTTACATCTTGTTGTAACTACTATAAAATATTTTCCTATTCGTGCCACCTTTGATTTGTATTTTTAATTGTAAGCACGAATTGTTCAGATTTGATTTTTAGATTTGATATCATTTGTTACTAGATGTGTATATGATATTGAACGTTCTGCTTATTATTTATTATAACTCTTAAAGTATATAATTGCATTAAACCTGTGGTTTAATTTTCTGATATATTGACATGCAAAATGCTACAGGATTATGCAACTTACGTAAATACCGTAAGAAAGTATGCTAAGGAATTACCCTTAGAAGAAGCTGTCGATAAAGCAATTAAAGAATATATAGAAAATGATATTCTAGCAGATTTTAAGGGTGTAAAAATTTCTGTGTCTTAGAAGAAATTTTTACACCCTCAATCTAGTAGTTTAATTTTCGCATATACAAGCATAGTCTTTTTATATATTTCTCTTTTAAATTCTTTTGCCACTCAAATGCGCTGTATATATTTTGCAATGTTTTTGGTTCTCTCACCAAAAGTTCCGACGGATTAACACCATATAATTCTGCCAATGCAAATAAATTATCCACAGTAGGAAAACACTTTCCTTGCTCCCATTTGTAAATTGCTTGAACAGATTCAAATTTCATATATTTACGAACATCTTCAACTGATAACTTCTTTACTAGCCGAAATTGACGCATTTTTTCACCAGATAATAACAAGGAATATTCTGGTCTTTCAAATTTATATAGCCCGATCATATTCACCATTTCTTTCTACTACAATGTCTATTATAAATAATAAACTGGCAATTCATCTCCTACTTTACAAATGCCATTTTTATTCACTGTTTTATCGCTCTCTACAACAACAGCTTCCACTTTGCTTTTTACTGGACTTTTCCTTCTTGTGGTAGTTGTTTTTTTCTTTGGTTCCGCTACTGCTTCTACTTTCACAGTTTCAACTTCACTAATTATCTTTTTTTCTACTGCTTTGGATACTCTTCCGATGCTTCCTTTACCTACTGCCATAACCATCAATCTCCTTTGCTAATTCCATATATTCTTTTGCGCTTCTACTACTTTTCTTATAGGCTACTACTGGTGCACTATTATCTTGTGCCCATTCTACCGTACTATCAATTCTGACACAAGAAGAGAAAACTGTTACGCCTTCTAATTCAGCCAATGTTTCCATGGTTTGTTTGAAATAATTTTTGCGTACATCTACTTTTGTAATAGCAATTCCCATCAATTCTAAGTCAGGTGATACTTCTTGCATGGCATTAAAGAATTCAAACATATTGGCTAGCCCAAATAATCCCCATGGACTTGCCTCTACTGGAATTAATAAATAGTCAGATGCGATTAAAATATTCATGACCCAACCGCCCAGTGTAGGTGGTGCATCAATTAAAATATAATCATATTCACCACTATCTTTGATCTTTTGTATTCCTTTTTTTAAAATAAATTCTCTCTGGATTTTTGTAAATAAATCATATTCTATACCACTCATCAATGTAGAAGATGGAATCAAATCAAGCCCTGCATATTTAGTATGTATTATAAATTCACTTAAGTCCTTTTGGTATTTGATTCCATAATAGAGATTATTCTCTCCCGTTGCATAAGATAATACTTCTTCCTCATCAAAAAAAGATAAGGATAAATTCAACTGCATGTCTCCATCTATTAATAATACCTTTTTGCCCAACTCACTTAAAGCATATCCCACATTAGAGCAGGTCGTAGTCTTTCCACTGCCCCCTTTATTGTTTGCAAAACAGATTGTTGTTGTTTTCATTTCTCCCCCCATTATTACCATAAATTACGGTAAATTGTTGTCACTTCTTCTTTTGTCGGTGTCTTTGGATTAGTTGCCGTACAAGCATCATCTAGTGCCGCCTGAGACATCATCTCAACTTTACCCATATAATCATTTACACTAATTCTTCCCATTTCTGAGATTGATTTTGGGATTTGCATCTCTTTTAACATAAACTCTACCCAGTTAATCAAAGAACGCACACTCATAGTTTCGTTATAACTACTGAGTCCTAACATATGAGCAATAGTAACATAGCGTTTTACTACTTCTGGGAACACTTTTTTATTCTTACTTCCCAAATAAATTTCTGTATTATACTCTATAATTTTAGGTAATAACATGGCATTCGCTCTTCCATGAGGAATATGAAATTGCGCACCTAATTGATGTGCCATTCCATGGGTCAAGCCTAAACTTGCAGAATTAAAAGCAATGCCTGCCAAACAAGACGCCACATGCATTTTCTGTCTAGCATGGGTATCATTACCATCTAAATATGCTCGTAATAAAAACACACCACAAATCTCAATTGCTTTCTCTGCCAAAGCTGATGCAAACTCATTATGTGATGAACTAACATAGGCCTCTAGCGCATGTGTAAATACATCCATTCCTGTATCAGCTGTAACAGCTGGTGGTACTGATTTCACCAATTCTGCATCTAAAATAGCCTCATCTGGTGTTAATTTGTCTGATACCAACGGATATTTTGATTGTGCACTTGTATCATTTACCACTGCAAAAGATGTTACTTCTGACCCTGTACCACTAGTCGTTGGAATGGCGATTAAACCAACGGTACCATAAGGATTGACTTGCATTCCAAATTCTCTTATAGCTTTTGATGAATCAATTGCCGAACCACCACCTACCGCAATAATTCCTTCTGGTTTATAATCTAATAAAACTTTTACACCAATAATAATTTTTTCAATAGGGGCATCTGCCACCACATCATGAAAAATTTCATATGTAATACCACCTCTTGATAATGGCTCTGTAATTAAATTTATCATAGATCCATTAGCTATGAATGGATCTGTAATAATCAACACCTTCTTATATGGAATTTTCGTCAATCTTTCTAATGCATTTGAGCCGTAATGTATCACTGTATCTAATTTAAATGTATTCATCTGCTCTCGCCTTTCATGAAACGAATCGATCACCGATACTTCATTCCTACTACAAATAGTATGCCACATAATGCCAAAACAATAAAGAGGATAATTTAAAATCCTTTTATATTTATTGTAGCCATAATCTGCTTTTTCTGCTATAATTTGAAATTCAGACAGTTCGTAACCATCCTGTCTATAAAAAAAACTAGGGATTAGTTAGCATAGCTAGCTCTCTCGCTACAAAAGGAGAAGAAATGAAAACAGAATTAGAAAATGAAATTCTCAATCGCTATTCCGTGATTGAAGAAAAAAACAAACGTGAAATCGTATTATTGCGTGGAAAAGGATGTTCTTGGAGAAAGTGTCGTTTTTGTGATTATCACTTAGATTTTTCAACTAATCAAGAAGAAAATGATGCCTTAAATGCCATAGAACTAGAAAAAGTAACAGGAATTTACCAGAAATTAGAAGTCATCAACTCTGGAAGCTTTGTTGATCTATCTGAAGAGACAATGAATTTAATTGCCCACATCTGCACACAAAAAGAAATCAAAGAATTGCATTTTGAATGTCACTATTCCTTACGGGAACATGTACCTGCTCTCCGTAAACGTTTTGCAACACTGGGAATTGCCATTATTGTAAAAATCGGTGTAGAAACCTTTGATTCTTTATTCCGTGAAAGCTACCTTGTAAAAGGAATTACAACTGATAAGCCTGAAGAAATTGCCATTCACTTTGATGAATGTTGCTTATTACAAGGGATACCTGGACAAACCGTATCGTCTATGATACAAGATATCGAAACAGGTTTAACTTATTTCAAAAGGGTTTGTGTGAATATTATGCAAGCTAACGGCTCTTTTATTAAGCCAGATCCCTCTGTGATCTCTGCTTTTGTAAACCACGTTTATCCTGTATACAAAGATAATATCAGAGTAGATATTTTACTTAAAAATACTGCTTTTGGTGTTGGAGGTGTTACCACAAATGAATAACGAACTTATTTTAATCATATCATTAATTGCCATCTATGGTGGCGTATTGCTCTTTTATAAATTTTTAGGAAAAACTGGTCTGTACGCATGGACTGCCATTGCTACCATTGCCGCTAATATTGAAGTTTGCATCCTAGTAAACGCCTTTGGTATGGAACAGACGTTGGGAAATATTCTATTCGCCTCTACCTTTTTAGTGACTGATATTTTATCAGAAAACGCAGGTGCAAAAGCTGCTAATGTTGCTGTGAAAATCGGAATTTTCTCCAATTTATCCTTTATCCTGATTTCACAATCTTGGTTTTTGTATACACCAAATGAAAATGATTGGGTATCGGATTCTCTTTATCAGGTTTTTGCTAACACACCACGTTTTATGATTGTAGGGCTCAGTGTATATGCTCTATGTCAAGTATTTGATGTATGGTTTTATCATTATATTTGGAAAAAAACAGAAGTTTACTTTGGAGATTCTAAAAAAGGATTGTGGCTTAGAAATAATGGTTCTACCATGATTTCTCAATTATTGAATGCCATCCTTTATACCATGTTTGCCTTTGGTGGTTTATATGATGGAAATACTTTATTCCATATTGTGATTTCCTCTTATATCATCTTTTTAATTACTAGTCTTTGTGATACACCGGCTGTATATTTATCGAGGCGCATCACACCACATGAGTTGGAATAAGCTTAATATGTAATTTCCCCATCATGTTCCATTAAAGAAACGGAAACAACATCTTCTATTTGTTGTAAAGCAACTAATAACTCCTGTTCTTTTTTAGTTTTAATTTCCAGAATCATATCCATATGACCCTTGCTCATATTTCTTGTTTTAAACACACTGGATGAACAATATTCTTCAATCACTTCCAGTATCTGTCCATCTTCTACCGTCTTCGTATGAATCATTAATAATGTAGGCGGTAGTATAGATGGCAATTTATCAAGAAACACTGCTAAAATCGTAAGTGTAACTGATACGACTACTGCTAATCCGAATAATTTTGCACCACAGATAATTCCAATGCTAATTCCCCAAAATAAAAATACCAAATCCATAGGATTTTTGATTGCTGTTCTAAATCGTACAATGGAAAGTGCGCCAACCATACCTAGAGAAATAACAATATTTGATTGTATTGCTAAAATAACTGCTGCTGTCACAACTGTCAGCATTGGAATAGAGATTGCAAATTCCTTTTGATAAAATCTATTTTTTGATAACAATCCGTATAATGCAAAGATATATATGCCGATTATACACGATACTGATAGTGCAATCACCACATTCCCCAATTCAATTCCTGTTGTTACATAATTTTCATAAAATGATGATTTAAAAATATTACTAAAATTCATTTTCATAAACTCCTTTTCCCATGTTGTATTTTCTGCATAAATAATATTTTGAATATGCTGTTCTCTGCAAGTGCTGCGTTTGTAAAACATCTCTTATAAAATTAGGTAAAAATTCATCATATTTAACCTCTAAAACTTGTCTATCTGAATCCATAATATTTCTACCCCATATTGAATCATCTAAAAAACAATCGATTCTATTAGAAGACATAATATTACTATCCAGCGTAATTCTTACATTTCCTTCTTGATATATAAATGGAATTCTCTGATAAACTACTACTACTTTCGGTTTCATAAGTCTAGTATTGCACTCTAGAATAAATTTTTGAAGTAATTTGGGTGAATCTTTCTCTATAGGAGGTATTTTCCCCTGCATAAACAAATGTACCTGCTCTTGTGTTAACAAACATGATGTTTTATGGGTCATCCCTCTTACTTTTCGTTTTAGTTCTAATTTTAACAAATCCCTATTCTCTTGATATGTTCTAATTCTATACTTTTCTCTAGGCTCTACACCCCATTCATTTTCGTAAAAATAAGTATTTTTAAAATCATCGAAATAAATACTTCTAATTTCATAACTATTGCCTACAATATGGCTATCTAATTTTAATACCTGCTCTAATCTAGCTTGTAATACCATCATTTGTGCTGCAGAACAAATGAACTTTTCTTCATGCCTAAATTTCATCATTTTCATTTATCCCTTTCAATCGTTCCATTCACTATCAAGAAATACTCTTCTTTGTTCTATAAAATCAATTATCTTTTGTACTCTTGTTTCTAGCGCCTCTTCTTTTTCTTCATCTGTTAATTCATAATACATATTCCACCTTACCATATTCATCACCAACGATTTTTCTATGTAATCTGTCATATTTTGCATTGTCTCAGCAACATTATCCAAATAAGGTTGATACTCTTCTTGGTAAATTTCCTTCACCAATTCTAGAAATTCTGGTTGTTGATACAATCCATACCAGATTGCTGATTCTTTCGTTGCTACATTTGCAAAAAAAGTATCTGGTTCACTTAATTGTACCCCTGTGTTTTCCCAATCTATCCCTAATGCTTTGTCATAATCCCAAACTGGACCTGCAAATAATTTTGTACTAACGTAATCTGCTGGTTTGTAGAAATATTGGCTAGTATATGTAGCATCTAAATTCTTTGTGATTTCTTCTAAAATATATTTTGTGGCAAAAGAATCCATGTCTATGTATTCCATATAAGAAAGATTTGTATCAGGATTGATACCATCTTCACTATAAATTGCATCTTCAAATCCTTGATATAACGTACTGATATACTGTACTTCTTCCCTTGATGCTTCCGAAGGGCTACTTACCACCACATTCTCCCCTCTAGAAGTTATAAATCCACTGCTTGCTAATTCATACCTATCATCTAAATCAATTTCTAATAAATAACCACCTGTAATATCTTTAGGATTATTATCCAGAGTAACACCTTTGATACTTTGTAAACCCACGTTATACAATGTTGTAAAAAGCGAAAACTCACCTGAATCTATACTTGGATTTAACAGTCTTGTTTCTGCTTCCAAATCATACACATCTATTCTCTCTGCACCAATTTCTATTTTTTCTGTTAATTGATAATTTCCTTGATATTCACCATTAATATATAGATCTATCCATTCTGATTCTGGTGTATATGCCAAGCCAACTTCATCTGCCATATCAAATACAAGTCCGTTTTTGATACCTGTTGTATCATTAGCATTTGCTAAAAGCAACCAATTTTTTTCATTGCCCATACCAAATAGATTTGCATTTTCTTCCAGTTTTACTTCATATGGCTTTTTATCACTATCGTTCCATGAAGTATTTCCTCTTCCTTCTATATACTCCATTGAACCTTTATGTAACAAACATCCAGATTGATCCAATACTATCATGCTACCAGCTTCTTGATTTCCTTTTATTTCTTTTACATAATCCATGGACCTTGATTCCGTTTCAATAAAAACTGCACCTAAATTTTCAGATTGTAATACTTGAAAAACATATTTTTCTCCAGTTTCTATCACCTCAACCTCATGTGCTCCAACCGCAAATTCTAAATATTCTCCTTGTGAAATTTCATCTCCATCCCACAATAAATTATAATTCCCCCCTACTATAACTTGTACTTTCTGATTCTTAACAGATGACGGCATAAATAGATAATAAGATTCATATGGTTCACTCCACCAACATGACACCAGATAGTCAGATTCTTTACTATTATCGTTATTCGCCGATATTTTTGCACTCAACAAAGGTAGCTCCGACGCTAAATTTCCTAAAGACTTTTCTATTCCTATCGTGCAAAAAAATAGCACACATAAAAAAAACAAACAGATACTAAGATACCATTTTATGATTATTTTTTTTCGTTCTGATTTATCTTTCGTCTTTGACATTATTATCTCTTCTCTATTGTTTTCAATTTTAGGCTTCCAAATTAGACTTTCCTACAAAGAGAAAGATATCATATTCTGTAAAACAAATTCAATAATATATTAATAAAATTTTATAAAATCCACCTTAATTTAATTCACTTATATTTTATAAATCCTTATTATTTATTTCACATTTTCATCAAATAAGCATTATATAATTAAATTTCATTTCTAGATATTCTTTTTATATCTAAGGAATATCTTTAAAATATTTATACACTTTAAGGATGATTATCATGAAAAAATATATGCTAAAAACCCCCTTTCCAATTTTAAATAAAATCATACTAAAATACATACAAATCACACTTTTGTTCATTCTACTTATTATAGGATCCATTATTTATATTCGAAAAAACATTATAGTGCCAAACACAATATCAAATATCGGTTTACCATTATTTAATGTAGAATTTTCCATCTCACAAGAAAATGAAGATGGTGCAACTTGTTTTGTCAGTTGGTGGTATAATAGCCTTTATGAAAAGTACTATCTTTTCCTTCCTACCCATGCTGATAACGAAAAAGTCAGACTCATTCTACCTAGTGAAACTACTTTGTTATGGGATGGTGTTGAAATACAACATGGAGAATTGATGTATTTATCAACAGGCACCCACACCTTAGAAGAAATAGAAACAAATCAAATCTACCAAGTAGAAGTTTTACAATCTGACACTATCGGCACTATTTATATAGAAACTGATTCTGGCACAACACAATATTTAGAAGAAACAAAAGGCAATGAAGAAACTGGCTCTATTACCATTCTGACTACTGATGGCATCATTGAGTATAGCGGTAAACTAGATTATATTCGTGGAAGAGGAAATGACGAATGGACCGAAAACCACAAGAAATCATTTCAAATTCAATTAAGTGAAAGCGAAAATTTATTCCAGATGGGAAGCAATAAGACATGGTTATTATTAGCAAACACTGCTGATCCAACAGAAATGCGAAATGGCATTACCTTTGACATGGCTACCAATATCGGACTTGAATTTACGCCCCAATCTGTATGGATGGATTTTTATATAAATGGTATTTATACTGGCACCTACCAAATGACAGAAAAAATTGAAGTAGATGAATCTCGTGTTAATATAAGAAACCTAGAATCAGAAACTACTGCATTGAATCCTAACACTTTATTAACAGATTTCTCACGATTTATGAACGACCCTACAGAATCACTTTATAGTGCTAAGGGGTTTGAAATTGAAAACAATCCAGAAGATATTACCGGTGGCTATCTACTAGAAATAGAAATGAGTGATCGATATGGCTTAGAAAACAGTGGGTTTATTACATCTCGTGGACAAGCAGTTGTTATAAAAAGCCCTGAAAATGCTTCTCGTGAACAAGTAGAATATATTAGTCAATTATATCAAGAAATGGAAGATGCCATCTATAGTGAAAATGGTATTAATCCTACTACCAATAAGTCTTACACTGATTATTTAGATATAGAATCATTTGCCTCGAAATATATAATTGAAGAAACTGTCAAAAATTTAGATGCAGCATATACTAGTCAGTATATTTATAAATATCCAGACGAAATCAGTGATAAATTTTATGCTGGTCCAGTATGGGATTATGATAAATCTTTAGGTGTTGAATTAACTAGCCAGGATATTGATTTAAACGATGCATATACTTTTTATGTGAATACTCCATTAAAGGATTCTTCTCTCTGGTATGGTCTTTATCAACAAACTGATTTTTTAAAACAAGTCCAATATATTTACAGTGAAACTACTTCTGTCTATTTGTCAGATATCCGAGAAAAAATCGAGCTATTGGCCTCATCACTTGAATCTTCTATCATCATGAATATGATTCGATGGAATCAAGCCGCGGATAATGATGAAAACGAAAAAATAATTAGTTATTATGAAAATGTTGAATTAATTATTAATTATTGCGAAAACAGAAAAATCTTTTTAGATAGTCAGTGGCTTGATTAAATAATTGCATCGTATACTATTCAAATCTACATTATAAATATTCATATTTTCAAGTTGACTGCCTATTGCATTTGTTATAACAGTGTGATATAACAGTATTAAAATAAAAATCAATGTACAGAGTAGAGCTTTTAGCGTTAAGTGCCATTTGGACGGGGAGTTGCCAAGTGGACGAAAACAGAGAAATCTGTTGCGGTTTGAAGCTCGCATCCCGCTGTTACATATTAAAGTTCTTTCTTAATATGTACAACTGGTGAATACTAGCTCATATTAAGGAGGATTTTTTTATGCAAACAAATGAAACGATTACTATTTTTAAAACACCTTTTTCTAGAGAATATTGGAAAGCATCTTGCTCTGAACTGAAATCTGTAAAAGCATTAGCGGTAGTTGCCTTGCTGATGGCACTTGAAATTGTCATTTCAACTATCTATATCCCACTTCCTGTTTATGGTACACAACGAATCTATTTCAGTTTTCTTGTCGTTGCCTTTATTGGCATGCTTTACGGACCTGTTGTCAGCTTTTGGGCTGCTTTTATTGGAGATTTACTAGGGTTTATGATTCATCCACAAGGAGCTTTCTTTTTCGGCTACATCATAACTGCCATCTGTGGTGCTCTTATTTTTAGCTTCTTTTTGTATCGAACACGAATCACTATAACAAAAATTATCATTTGCAAATTGACCATCAATATGCTAGTGAATGTGTGTATGAATAGTCTCTGGGACTCTATGATTTTAGGAAACGGATATTTACCATTATTAATTGCACGCATTCCTAAAAATTTACTCATGTTACCGATTGAAGTCATTCTCCTTTGCACAGTCTTTACCATGATTATTCCCGTATTAAAAAGAGAGCATTTGTTAAACTATGCTCCCTTTGATAAAAAAATAAAATGGTTTTAATTCCCTCTAGTCGAAATCCTTTACATCATCTACTGCGATTCTTCTTTCTTTTCCTTCTTTTAATAATTCTCTCAATGTTTCTGCGTCATGATTTCTGATCGCTTTGCTATATCCTTGCAATCGTTCAATTAAATCATCTGTTTCGTCTGCCAAAAATTCACTATTTTCTAAAAACAATTCTGTCCACATGTTTTCGTTTAATTTGGCAACACGAGTCATATCATTAAAGCTTCCGCCAGAAAATCCTTTAAATTTAGAAGATAGTTCACTTTTAATATAGGCACTAGATACCACATGCGCTAACTGGGACGTATAAGCTATCATTTTATCGTGCTCTGGTGGAGTAGCTACTTGCATTCTAGCAAATCCTAATTCCTTTAAAAATAAGCTTAAATCATTCATTACAGCAATATCAGTACCTGTAAATGGTGTTAGTACCATAGATGCACCATCAAACATATCAGCTCTTGAATAAGTAAACCCGCTTCGTTCTGTGCCTGCCATGGGATGGGCTCCACAAAAAACGAATTCATTTTCTTTTGCGATTTCTTCTGCCACTTGACAGATTTCTTGTTTCACACCTGCTAAATCTAATACTAACGCACCTTTTTTTATTTGATTTCCATACTGTTTTAAATAGGAAACTGTAGCCTTAGGATACAATCCAATAAAGACCATATCGCAATCCGCTGGATTTCCTTCTGGCAAAAACCCATCTACTGCTTCTAATAATTTTGCACTGGCGCACACTTTTTCTGATTGATCAAAGCCAAACACTTGATGATTTGTCTTTGTTTTAATGGCTTTTGCAATAGAGCCACCAATTAACCCTAATCCTATGATTCCTATTTTCATCTGCTTTCCCTTCACTTTCCCTTATGTGACAATTCCATCTCTTAAAAGATAAATCACCTCATATTCTTCATTTTTCTGAATCTATCATTATTAATACTGTTATTTTTTTATCATCTTAATCTTGGCATGCATAAGGTCTAATGGCAAAAATCATTTTTGCAAGTTCATCAAACTGCACAGGTGTTAAGGATTGAGGTCCGTCACATAAGGCTTTCGCTGGATTATTGTGAACTTCTATAATAAGTCCATCTGCACCTGCTGCTGTTGCTGCAAGCGCCATAGGTTTTACCATATGAGCATATCCGCAAGCATGGCTTGGGTCTACAACAACTGGTAAATGAGTTAGCTTTTTCAATACTGGGATGATAGATAAATCTAACGTATTTCTAGTTCTTGTTTCAAAAGTTCTAATGCCACGTTCACAAAGAATCACGTTTGTGTTACCGCCTGCCATAATATATTCTGCGCTCATTAATAATTCATCAATTGTATTTGCTAATCCTCTTTTTAGTAAAATGACCTTATCTGTTTTTCCTAACTCTTTTAAAAGCTCAAAATTTTGCATGTTTCTAGCACCCACTTGCACCACATCTACTGGTTCAAACAATGGTAAGTGTACACTGTTCATAATTTCTGATACGATTGGCAATCCTGTATTCTTTTTAGCTTCTACCAATAATTCGATACCATCACCCATTAACCCTTGGAATGCGTATGGAGATGTTCTCGGTTTAAACGCTCCTCCACGAAGCAATCCTGCACCAGATGCTTTCACTGCTTCTGCCACTTCACAAATTTGTTCTCTGGATTCTACGGAACAAGGTCCAGCGATAATTTGAAAATTACCACCACCAATTTTTTGTCCTGCAATATCAACAATCAATGGATCTGAATGAAATTTCTTGTTCGCATTTTTAAATGGCTCTTGAATTCTTTGTACTTTTTCTACAATGTCAAGGGAACGAATCAAATCGATGTCTAACCTTGTTGTATCACCGATTAAACCGACAATGGTATGGCTTTCTCCAACTGAAATGTGGGTATTTACCTCCATAGTTTTTAACCATTCTTTTAAATTGTCAATTTGTGTTTCTTTTACATCTTTTTTTAATATAATAATCATAATCTTTTTTGTATGAATTAGCTCATTTTAAGATATATTACAGCTCACAAAACCTGTAATTAAAATATTCATACACTCCTCTCTCAATATAATTAAGTCTTTTGATTTCACTTACTTTTCATTCAGAACAAAAATAAAGACCTCACAGTGAATTCACTGCGAAGCCTCAACTAATCTTCTTTAAGAATAAACACGTTAAATTAACCGTCCTATCTCCAGCAACCTTCACTTAGAAATCTTTTCAATACGGCTATAATAACGATATGAAGTTGTAAATGTAATTTGTTGTTTCATCATTTTCCACCTTACACTACATGTCTGTTACAGTTCACATATGACTTATAACACACCTCTTCTCTGTTTCCAACACATCATATCATACTTATTTAGCAATGTAAAGTGCTAAATTTTTGTTCTTTTGTATCTATACCAAATTTTTGTTACGCAATCCTTCACTCCACACAAATCAGAGAAGTGATTTGTGTGGAGCAGAAATGTAACATTTTTTTCTGTTCTATCTGTTACACGATACCCATGACACAACCTTGTTTCTACCGCCTTTTTTTGCACAATATAGTGCCTCATCCACACGTGCTAAGGCAGCAGCAAATATTTCTTGTTTTGATTTATCCTTTGATAATTCAGATACACCTATACTTACTGTATTGGTTTTTCCATTTGGCAAAAACAACTTTTCCTCGGTCATTGCACGTATTCGTTCTGCCACAATTTCCGCCACTTGTATTTTTGTATCAAATAAAACAATTAAAAATTCTTCCCCACCAAATCGAATGACCAAATCATCTTTACGGCTACAAGATTTAAGGATATTAGAAAAATTCACAAGAACTTCATCCCCTACCGTATGGCCATATGTATCATTTACTATTTTAAATCGATCAAGATCTGCCATAATCAATGATATAGAAGATTCTTCTTTCATTACCATAGCATCTATTTTAGGTATGTTGTCCTCAATGGCTCTTCTATTATATAAACCTGTCAAAAAATCTTGACTCATCATTTTTTCTATTTTTAAATTTGCTTCTTTTAATTGTTTTGCATTTGAAGTAATTTCATTTTGCAATTTTTTCAGGGTCGAAATATCTACAATCTCTCCCACCAACCCTTTTGCATCACTTCCTTCTACTGCAAATCCTCGACTCCAATATAAGGAATGTCCTATCTCTCCATTAGGAAGTGCAAAATCCATATCGTAATGCTGAATCTGTCCAGATTGTATTAATTCTAAATCTTCCTTTTGATATCTCTCCCTTTCAACCATTGGCAAAAATTCTAAATCTAAGACTGTTTTGTTCAAGTATACTTCTCGCTCCATGCCAAAATATTTTTGGTAGGCTTCATTAAAATATACAAATTCACCTTTTTCATTCTTAATAAAAACTGGATTCGGTAATGCGTTAATAGACGCTTCATAAAAGGAGCATTTTTCTGCATGTTCTAATGATTTCTTTTCTAACAACTGTTTTTCTAGCATATCTTGCTGTATTTTTAAAGCTATTTCTTCAATTTTACCAATTAAAATAGCTTTTACATTATCTTCTACTTGCATGGTTTCAATATAACATTTTAATTCTTCAATCACATTAATACCCATACCTTCCTAGTAATTATGGTAAACTTATTCTCTATATCTTTCGTCTTTAGATGCTCTCATAATAAGCTCTTCACTTGACTGTCTCTTACTCTACATAATATCATATTATCCACGCAAAAAACGGACACTTAACGGACAATGCGCGGACACAATCATCTATAAACTACATAGTTTTCCCATCCTACAAACTAGTCCCATACGTAAAAATCATATTTGCAAGAAATTATCTTATAATCCTGTTTCGCAACGAATTAAATGAACAAAAAAACAACTTAAAAATCAACCTTTTAGGTTTCATTTCAAGTTGCTCCATTTCATATAAATAGTCTAACATAAACAACTATTCTACCATAAACGAAAAATTACTTAATTTACTCTTAATTACTTAATTTACTCTTAATTACTTAATTTACTTGTTTGATTTAACTATGTTCGTATGGTACTATGTTACCATCCACAATTTTGATAACACGTTCTGCATTCTCAGCTATTTTTTGATCATGAGTAATCATAACAATAGTATTACCCAATCCATGTAATTTATGGAATAAATCCATAACTTCCTGTCCTGTCTTACTATCTAAAGCTCCTGTTGGTTCATCTGCTAATAAAATAGCTGGTGCTCCTACCAAAGCTCTTGCAATAGCAACCCTTTGTTGCTGTCCACCAGAAAGCTCTGAAGGTCTATGTTTCATTCTCTCCGCCATACCTAATAATTCAATGGTGTCCATAGACATTTCAATGGCTTTATTATGCGGAATCCCTCTTGCAATCAGAGGCATAATTACATTTTGAATTACCGAATACGTTGGTATTAACTGATATTTTTGAAAAATAAATCCGATTTTTTCATTTCGAATCCTAGTCAATGCTTCCCCTTTTTTCTTATGAATAGGGATTCCATCAAGATAATATTCCCCTGCATCCCATTTATCCATACATCCAATGATGTTCATTAAAGTAGATTTTCCTGAACCTGAAGGACCTAAAATAGCAACAAATTCACCTTTTTTCACCTCCGTATCTACACCATGTAATACCTCGATTTTTTCACTTCCCGTTTCATATATCTTTACGATACCGTTCATTTTAATCATATTTTTGTAATCTCATTCTTTCTAGAAATAATCTTAAAACTGTTTAGCACTTGTAGTCGTTCTAGTATTTCTATCCTAAAATATCCACCGATAATACGATATTCTCATCACTTAATGTAACTTGAATATAGGACTCTACCGAAATTTGCGTAAATGTCATTTCCATACCATATTGATTCACTGCCGTACCGATAGGAATGGTTAATTCCATAAATTCATCTGATAGCGGATACATATCTGCCAAACTGACTTCTTCCGAGTCACCCATCATTCCCGACATACCGCCTGATTCCATATCTGGCATCTCACCAGAGCCCATATCTGGCATTTCACCGGAATCCATGTCTGGCATTCCACCACTCATTCCAGTTTGTACCATAACTATGTCTGATGTTGTCTCTTTGGACACTAAAGTTTCGGTGGTAGTTGTTTCTGTCATTCCCATATTGTACACAGCGGCATCACCCGTATTACTACTTGACATACCTTCTGCACTTCGTCCTTCTGGCATTTCGCCTTCTGGCATTCCACCTTCTGGCATTTCGCCTTCTGGCATTCCACCTTCTGGCATTTCACCTTCTGGCATTTCACCTTCTGGCATTTCACCTTCCATACTGCCACCTTGGTTTCCTTCGTTTTGATTACCTGTAGATGTGGATGATAATTGTATAGTAATTCTATTTCCATATGCTTCTGTCACATAACCAATGATTTGTGTTCCCACAACTTCCTCTTCTATATGTTCTGCATCTTCATCATCACCACAACCTATCAAAAATACAAACTGAAAACACAATAGAAAAACAACTATACGCTTTGAAATTTTTTTTAATCTAATCATCTTGCCTCTATTTCCAAGTGCTTTACTCTGTGAATTTTTGAGCATCAGTCTTATTCTTTTTCATGCTATCATTCATCAGTGTATTTGCCCTCATTCCCTTCCTAAATTTTTAGTAACTATTCAAAAGAGCATTGAACGGTTATCTTTAATCATTATTAAGTGCTTCAATTGGAATTAAATTAGACGCTTGGAATGCTGGATAAAATCCAAATACTGTACCTGTCATGACTGCAAATAAAAATGCTAATACAATAGAATAATTTGTCATTACAACAGTAATATCTGCATAACTCATCAATGGCATTATAGCAAAACTAAGGAGTACTCCTACTACACCTCCAAGAACACCTATCATACCTGCCTCAATCAAAAATAGTAATAGAATATTGCTTTTTTTCGTACCTAAGGCCTTTAAAATACCAATTTCTCTTGTTCTTTCTTTTACCGATACAAACAATACATTCATAATACCAATACCGCCAACAATAAATACAATAACTGCTACTGCTACTAAAAGTAATGATAATGTATTAGCCGATTCTAACGCAGCATCCATAGTAGCTCCCGCATCTTCTATTAAATAACTACCGTCTGGATTAGATTGTTTCAAAACAATTTCAATATTTTCCATAATCGTATCTACATCATCAATATTTTCTGCTAAGATAGAGAATTGTGAAACAGTATCTCTTTCTATTAAATATTTATCGGCTGTACTATATGGCATAAAGATAGAAGTATCAGGACTAACACCTGAAACCACAGTACCCATAGATTCTAATACACCATTCACCACATAGTTTCTTCCATCAATCTCCACTTGACTATCAAATGCGTCATAAACAGAATCAAACATATCTATTGCTACATCATATCCTAATACAACACATCTGGTTAAGTTTTCTTCATCATCATCTGTGATAAAATCTCCATACAACATAGATAAGTTTGAAATTTCTTGATAACTACTCTGTGCTGCAATAACCGTATATTCTTCTGCTTCATCTAATTCTCCACCAAGAACCTCTACATCTATAGATGCAATCATAGATCCTGAACTAATTCCCGGAACGAAGAACAGTACATTTTCTAATTCTTCTTCTGTTAAAGTAAGGGTATCACTCATCGATGTAATAGCTGCTGAAGCACCTGATGGCATTCCACCTCCTGAGGAACCACCACCGCCTGACGAGCCTCCTGATGGCATTCCACCTCCTGAGGAACCACCACCGCCTGACGAGCCACCTGATGGCATTCCACCGCCCATATCCATTCCACCACCCATCATTTCCATTCCGGGCATCATTCCGCCCATCATATCCATCATGCTTGATTCGGATGCGGTTACCGTAATGGTACCCGCATTCAGTGTTTTGTATTGTTCCTCTACATCTTGTACACCACCTTCACCAATGGCAATAACCATTACAATTGTGGCTGCACCTACTATAATTCCTAATGAAGTTAAAAATACTTTAAATTTACTTTGTCTGATATTAATCATAACAAGACGAAATATTTCACTAACTTGCACTATTAGTCACCGCACTTTCTATAATAACTATGTCACCTTCTTCTAATCCAGAAATAATCTCTACATCAAATCCATCTGAGAATCCTGTTTCTACTTCCTTCATTATAACCTCACCAGTATCACCTATCATCTTCACATATTGTTTACCATCTTCATTGGTAATACATCTACTTGAGACTACCAATACATTGCTTTCTTGTTCTTGGATAAAGGTGATATCTGCACTCATGCCTTCGTATACTACAATATCTTCATAACTTGAAATATCACATGTTAAAGTCACAGAATAGTATACACTTGATGACATACCACCTGATGAAGTAATGGAAATACTTTCCACCTCTGCAGGCATCGATAAATCTTCATAAGCATCAAATACAACATATGTTTCCATACCGATAGAGATAGCACTAATATCTGTCTGCTCAATGCTTACATATAATTCAACCATGGTATTATCTGCAATAGTTGCAATTGCATAATCTGCATAAACTGTAGTATCTTCATCTGAAATAGACATTACATATCCTGCACAAGGTGCCACTACATAGCCTGATGCTGAAATTTCATCTAATTCATCAATTTGTTCTTGAATATCATCTACATTTAACTGTGCTGTTGTTACTGATAAATTAGCAGAAGCAATTGTGTTGGAATATTCTGCATCTTTTGCATTATATTCTTGCATCGTTGAATTATAATCAGAATCAGCACTCAAAGTAGCCGATGCCATAGCAATTTCATAATTATCTCTTTGTAATTTTAAGTTACTCATTTCTTCATAAGCATCAGCAATTTGATCTGGTAGATCTTCGCGATCTGATTCATAACTTGATTCTGCTGACGATACTTGTGTAGCTAAGCTAGAAAGAGAACTTTGTAGGGTGGTTAATTGACTTTCTAGAGAGCTGATTGCTGATTCTAGGGCATCTTCTGATGTTGAGTAGTATGCTTGATGGTCTGCATAGCTTGGGTAGTTATAAGTAGCTGTTGTTGTTGTTTCATCAGCATCTGTAGATACCTGTGCTACTCCGTCTGTTTGAAGTTCTTTACAGCAATCACAACTACCTGTACTTATTGTCGAATTGGTAAGTCCCATTGTACTATTAGCAGTATTATAACAATTTGCAATCGCTTCTCCATTTGCAACTTCTAATGCATACAATTCTGCTTCCTTTACCTCTATCTCATTTTCTTTAGCAATAATTTCATCATTTTTACTATAATAAGAAGAGCTTAAGGTATCAATATTAAATTCATCTCCATAATAATTACTATAATTGTCTTCTAATTCTTCAATATCTTCTTCCAAATCAGCAATATCATTTAAAATTGCCGTATACTCGATATCTAATTCTGCAATCGTTAAAGTATACAATCTTTCTGCATTTGTTCCATCAAACTCTGTTGAATTAAGGGCTGAACTTGCTGATAATTCTGTAGTTGCTGCATTTAAGATTGCATTATCTAAAGTGATTTGAGCTGATGCCAATTCTAATTCTAGTGTTTCATAAGCATCTTCTAAAAGCTCTATGTCAATTTTTGCTAAGACTTCATCTTCTTCCACATACTGTCCAGCTTTTACATATACTTCTTCCAAAGTAGTTTCAAATTCATAGGTTACACTAGTAGCATAAAGCCCTGCTGTACCCATCTCCGTTAACCCTACAATAATATCACCATATGTAACTTCTTCTTCCATATATAGGCTAGAATTTGCCATAGCACTTTGGGTCGCTTTATTGTTTTGTGTGTAATTCACTGCCGCATATGCACCAATCCCCACACTCACTACCACAACAGAACATACCGAAGCGATAATGATTTTTTTCTTAGTAAATTTAGCACCTTCTTTAATAGCACTCTTTCCTACCTCAGTAGCTCCTTCTTTATTACCTCTTTTAAAAAGACTACCACACTTTTCCTTGATTGCTACAAATTTTTCTTTCAAAACAAACTCCCCTTTCTTGTCATTCACCTTTTGCTCATTTGTTACTATATTTTTCACCTTCATCACTATAAACCATATTTATGATTTTTCTATGATGGCTCTGTGTCCTTTTTGTGTTCATCAATTTTTCCAATTTCAAAAGCAAAGGCAACTCCATCACTTTGATTTATTACCTGATAAACACCACCATGTTTTTCTATAATCGTTTTTACAATATACAATCCTAGTCCTACATTTTTGCCACTTCTGACTCTGGCTTTATCTACCCTATAAAAACTATCCCATACATAAGGCAAATCACCATCTGCAATATTTTTCCCTTGATTATACACAGTAAAGACACATGTATCTTCTTGCTTATGTAAGGTTATTGAAATCCTATCTCCACTTTTCGTATGACTAATAGCATTGGTTACATAATTCTTCATAGCTTGTTCTAAATATTTCTCATCACCTTCTATCCAAAGACCTTCTTCAATTTCATACTGTAATTGAAATGGCTCTAACAGAGGTTTCATTTTTATCACCAAATTCAAACATAGTTCAGAAAAATCAAATCCTTTCAACTCCATCTTAGAAAGACCACTTTCTACAGATGAGATATCAAGCATACTGCTAACCATATCACTTAAACGTTCTGTCTCTTCAATGATGGTTTCACAATAGTATTCTTTATCAATACCTTCCACGTTACTCTGTAAATTTGCTGCATATAATTGAAGCAATGCCAATGGCGTTTTCATCTCGTGAGAAACATTGGCTACAAATTCACGCCGCATATTTTCTATTTGTTTTTGATAATCTACATCTTTTTGCAATTCTTCATTTGCTAAATTCAATTCCTTAATATTCATTTCTAATTGCCCTGACATAGAATTAATGCTCTGTGCAAGACTCGATAACTCTCTAGAAGGAGCTTCTTCATTAGCTCTATGACGAAAATCTAATTTTGCATATCTTGCAGATATTTCTTCAATCTCTTTCAAGGGTTTTGTTAACTGCTTTGAAAAAATACTAAAGAGAATACAACCCATAATTAGTACAATCCCAGAAATAATAAATCCTGATTTTGTAAATAGCTCTACACTGCTTGATATAGAATCTACTGGCAACGAAATTGTTACAAAAATTTCCTCAGATTCATTTGAAAAAGTTCCTAATACTCTCAACATAGACATTTCATCCATAGGTCCTTTGGCAATACCAGGAATGGGTGCTATGCTATAATTCTCATTTTCAAATTCCGGAAAATTATAATCAGCAAGTGGTGCTTTCTCCTGAAGTCTTTGATTATAACTGATATAAATCACTTCTTCCTCTGTTGTAACCATCACCTGCAAATTTTCTTTAGATTCATAGGTAGACACTATTGCTTCTATACTACCAGTGGTTCCGTCATAACTTTCCTTAATCTCATAAAAACATTCTTTCATTAAATTTTCTTTATAAGATTTATAGTACTCCTTTGCAAAAAATAAATTAAAAATCAATTGCATAATCACAAGTAAAGACACCAAAATGCTAAATACAACCATCAATCTTGTTCTAATAGATCTTTTATCTTTTCCCTTTTTGATTTCTATCATTGTTTAAACCTCAAATTTATATCCCACTCTATGTACTGTCTTAATATAACTTGCTTTATCTCCTAATTTTATTCGAAGTTGCTTCACATGGGTATCTACCGTACGGCTATCGCCTTCAAACTCATATCCCCATACACTATTTAAAATTTGTTCTCTTGTGAATATCAAAGATTGATTTAACATAAAGAAATGAATCAGCTCAAATTCTCTGTTCGTTAATTCTATTGCTTCTCCTTTTACCACGATACTTCTTTTCACTGTGTTTAAAATAATCTCTCCTGCAACAATTTCACTTTCGTTATTTTTTCCTAATCGTCTTAATACTGTCTCAACCCTAGCCAATAATAAAGTTGGTGAAAAAGGCTTTGTAATATAATCATCTGCCCCACTTTTCAAACCTTTCACCTGATCATATTCTTCTCCTCTTGCTGTCACCATAATGATAGGCGTTAGAGAACCATTCGCTCTCAATTCATCCAATACTTCAAATCCATTCATGATAGGCATCATCACATCTAACAACATCAAATCAATTTGTGTACTATATTGATAATAAATTTCTAAAGCATCCTCTCCATTGTGAGCTTCTAACACATGAAAACCATTTGCTTTCAAGAAATCTTTTAACGCTCTTACCATTCTAATCTCATCATCCACAATAAATATACATCTTTTTTCTCCAAACATATTCCCCTACTCTCACTTTCTTTTATATATTGCTAATCGTCATCTCTTGCTCTCAATTAAGCACATAACGCTTACAACAGGTAAATTGACGAATGCTCTGTTTCAGTTACTTTCCCCCACACAAATCATCGGAGTGATTTATGTCAGAGTAAACGCAACTTATTTCATACTCACTAGTATGTGATACACTTGTGAAATAAATGTGATGCACTTAAGTTTTAAATTTTTATTCACAAAAAAGACACAAAATACAGAAATTTTCATCTACATCTTGCGCCCTTTAATATGCATCCATATAAAATTATATATCACCGGCAACTAAATACTCATAGCACCTACGGCTCCAACAACCAAGATCATACCGATTATCTTCATAGGGTTAGAGGCCTCTCCAAAAACTATGATACCAAAGATAGCTGCTACCACTGGCTCCAAAGTAGCTATTAAAGAAGCTCTACTTGCTTCTATCACCGACAATCCTTTGGTATAAACAATATAGGGAATGGCTGCTGAAAGAATGGCAAATAAAATACTAAAAATCCACATATTATTGTTTTGTAGTTTCCCTACTATCTGGATTGGATTCGTAATCACTAGAAATAATACTGTGGAAGTCAAGAATGTATAAAATACCAGGGTAATAGTTTGGTATTTTCGTAAAGCAAATTTCCCGAAAATACTATAAAGTGCATAGCCAATACCTGCACATAATCCTAAACCTAGACCCTTCATAGAAATCTGATTGCTTCCACCACCAATTCCTGTCACAAGGACACATCCCACAAATGTAATCGCAAGGATAATAACTTTCTTTTTCGTAATCTTTTCTTGAAAAAGAAAGATTGATAGTATCATAATAATCGAAGGTGCTGTATACAATAAAATAGCTGCTACCCCTAAAGAGGTTTCTTCAATTGCCCTAACATAACTCCAGTTAAAAAAGGAAAAACTAATAATTCCCGTACCAATAAAATATTTTAAATCTGTAATTTTTTCTAATTTAAAAATACTTCTATCTTTTATTCCAAAAAATCCCCCAATCATAAGAACAGAAACAAAAGATCGAATAAAACACATCTCCAATGAAGTAAAACCTTCACTAGCTAATTTTGTAGTAAATAAACCTATACTTCCCCACAATACTGCTGCTACCATAATGAATCCATATGCTATCTTCTTATTCATAATTAAGTCCAGTGATTTCACTTACTTGCAAGGGTAAAATCACAGATGCTGAGATAAAAACTCATTTTCATTCTTTCGCATCATCCTTTCATCAAATTCTCACAACAAAAGAAAGCATATCACAAACACTTCTTATAGACAAGCATTTACGATATACTTTCTTTTATCTTATAACAACTATTCATCCACATACTAAATCACCAATATTTACACAAAGGTGAATTTCTTTTCCCTCTTTGTTTTTCACGGTTTGATTTCTAAGTGCTTCTAAGTGTTGTCTTTCTTCTATATAAAGTAGATTTTTATTATGAAACTCTTCTTTCTCTTTAGGGGTTCTTATTCCCCTAATCCACTTTCTATTAATGCCACGATTGTTTCTAGTTCTTCAACTTCATTTTCACCATCACAAATAACTTCTATTTCTGTTCCACATTTAATAGCAGCCGCCATAATATTTAAAATACTCTTTGCAATAATTTTTTTCTCGCCAACTTGAATATATACATTAGAATTGCATTTTCCTGTTGTTTTTACTAATACACTTGCTGGTCTTGCATGAATCCCCGATGGATTTGATACTGTTACTTTTCTTGATACCATTATAAATTCCTCCTGAACATAATTTTTATTCTCTACTATTTTATTCTACTGTGGCAAGGAAGGAGTTATACTCCCCTTGCGATGCTATACTTACGCTTCTACACCAAAGTGTGCGAATAATACTCGTTCTGCTTCTGCGCTCCATAACCCTCTGTTTGCTTTACAAATTTCATCAAGTTTTTTATATAATTCATCTGTTTCGCCTAATTTTCCAAAGTCTTCGATTGCTGTCAAAGGCATGTCGAATTGTGTATATGTGAGTTTCTTTCCACCTGGAATTGATGGTAAATTTAAAGTTGCATCTACGATACTATCCATACCACCGATATGTGTAACCATAACTGCTGGTTCAATTTTTCCTTGTGCAGCTAAGGTGTTCGCTTCGATTAAATCATCATTATTTCCACCTGTTGTACCAATGATATGAGCACTGATGTAATGAACATTATACAAGTTCATCTCTGCTTTAAATTGATTGTCTGTAGGACCAGCAAAGAAATTCAAACAACCGTCAAATGCTAATAATTGATCTCCTAATTCTGCCACATATTTATTTGGGATATATACAAATACATCATCATATCCTTTTCCACCTGTAATAGCTCTTAATTCTTCTACTTGATCTTCCATTTTACTTGTATTTACATAAATAAGTTCTACACCATGTTCAGCAGCTTTTGCTTCTGGAATCACTTCTCTAGCTCTAGCAATTCTATCATCACTAATTTCTGTTACAACAATTCTCTTTGGTCTATTTTCTAATTGCATCCCATAGCTGATTGCTCCAAGTCCCATTGGTCCACATCCACCTAAGATGATAATATCTCCATCTGCTTTTGTTCCAACTTGTAAATCATGATTTCTTTTATTTGTGTGGTAATTTCCATAATATCCACCAATAATACAGCTCATTGGCTCTCCTAATGATGCTTCAAAGAAACTTTCTCCTTCATATGGCATCAAGCAACCAAGTTCCATAACTTCTTGTGGAATAATGCAGTAAGTACAAGCGCCACCAAAAAATTCATAAGAGTATCCAGGAGAAGCTAAACTGCCTTTATAGTTTAAAGCTGGTTGCTGTGCAAATTTTTGTCCTGGTTTAAATTGATCTTTCCATTTGTCACCAACTTCTACAATTACACCTGCAAATTCATGTCCGATAATAATAGGATTCGTATCAATGTTCTTTGGTGCACGTTTGTGATTTTTTCCTTGTTCTACTAATTTGTAAGTAGACATACAGATACTATCACTCATTACTTTTACTAAGATTTCATCATCTTTAATTTGTGGAAGTTCAAAATCTTCTAATCTTAAATCATTTGCTCCGTACATTCTAACTGCTCTTGTTTTCATTTTCATTCTCCTTTTTCTATTCCTATAGATTTGGCTTTCATTGTGATAACTTGTTTCCACTGGGTTTTTCATCACATATCATTTACTTCATTTATTATCTAATTTCCTCTATCACTACTTGCTTCTTTAATTCTTCTACTACTTCTCTTGTAGGTGGTTTCGTGCCAATTGTTGTGACTGCACCTGCTGATGTTGCTAAACTAAGTTTTACCATTTCTTCAAATTCTAATTTCTCTTCAAAAGCATATGCCATTGCTGCTACCATGGCATCTCCTGCTCCTACTGTAGAGTGTATTTTTACTGATAAAACAGGGCATCTCACTTGCTTCTCGCCTTGCATCATCATGGCACCATTTCCGCCCATTGAAATAGCAATGGTGCCAATTCCTGTATCTAAAAAGGATTTGGCAACTTTCAATACTTCTTCCTCTGTTGCGCCTCCTTCAATTGAAGCATACTCTGCAAGTTCATCTTTGTTTGGTTTAATCATGTCTGGGATTGCTGGTAATGCTTTTTTAAATAATTCTCCATCTGCATCCATCAATACTTTTGCGCCCTTACCATGAACTAATTCGGTGATTTTTCCATAAATATCTGTTGGAACACCTTTTGGTATGCTTCCAGCTAAAATAAATAAGGTATTTTCATCTGCATAACCTTCTAATTTAAGAAGTAATGCATCTAGCTCTTGCTTACTAATCACAAATCCTGGTTCATTTAATTCCGTTAAATTTCCATTTTCTTCAAATACTTTTGTATTTGTTCTCACTTCTCCATTTACAAGAACAAAATCTGTTGTAATATTTAATCCTTGTAATACATTGACGATTGTTTGCCCTGCATTTCCGCCAATAAATCCAGTTGCAATACTAGTTCCTCCCAATGCTTGAATGGTTTTTGAAACATTGATTCCCTTTCCACCTGCATCTAATTCTACTCTTTGAATACGATTTAGCTTTCCTACCTGCAAACTTCCTACATCAATAGTTTTATCAATTGCTGGATTCATTGTTACTGTTACAATCATTCTTTATTCCTCCTATGGCTTTTCCTTGACGCCAATTTTATTTTCCTGCAAACATGTTGTAAATAGTCTCTACATCTCCTTCGATTAATTGTTTTGCTGCATCTTCATTCATCATTTTTTCTGCAATCACACCTAAAATATTTAAATGCTCTTCTCCAACACCTGCAATACCGATTACCACTTTTGCAATGTCATCTCCCCAAACTGTTCCTTCTGGGAAAACCATAATTGCGATTCCTGATGCCTTCACCTCTTTTTTCGCTGCTTCCACACCGTGTGGTAATGCCAAGTCACTTCCCATATAAGTTGAATATGTTTTTTCTCTTTCAATCATGGCATCAATATAAGGTTCTTCTACATATCCTGTGTCTACTAAAATTCTACCCATTTTTCGAATTACATTTTCTTGTGTATCAGCAACACATCCTACTAAAATATTTTCTTTGTACAACAATTCCTTCTTTACTACTTCCTTCACTTCTTTTTTCTTAAAAAACATACGCTTCACCATTTCCCTTTCTTTGTTGTTATTATGGTTTCTTACTTCATTTAAATTTTTCGTTTTTAATTATTTGTTTCGTTTTATTTCTGTATCTCTTTCATGAGTTAATCATATCTCTTTGTGACACTATTTTCAATCAAAAGACCTTTGTATTTGGCACTATCCAATAGTGCCAAATACAAAGGTCTGTATGGTTTCTTATTTGCATTTTTATTTTGTAACCTAGTGTCATACCACAAACAGGCATACTCTTTTTTTATAAATGCCAATATACTTCTAACGTTGTATCATCAATGTGTTTATACACTTTAATTTTTACCTTAATGTAGTAAATACAGCATACCCCCACATCAAGCATTAAATTTGGCAAGATAAAAAGCAAAATATTTCTTTAATTGAATGGACACTATGTTTTGTATCTCTTCATAATTCCCATCTTTTACAATTTCTAAAAACATAGCATCTTCTATTAACATAGAACTCATATGCCCCATAATATCCGTGTTGATTTTCAAATTGTCATCAATTGGTACTAGCATAACAAACACGATGCTGATTCCCTTGAAATAAGATACTTCGAAGGGTTTCAAATCCTTTGTTAACCATACATGAAACATAGGTGTTACGACACCTTGGCTTCTAGCATGCAACAATGCAAAACCAAATTCTCCATAAATTTGTGTAGCAATTTTTTCTCGTTCTAACAAATCAAACTGTATCACTTCTTGTCGATCTTCATAAGGTGATAGTGTTGATGCAATATTCTCTAATAATTTTAAAAATGTAATATCTTTCTCTACCTTTATTACCTGCAAATCTTTGATAATTTTATTTACCTGTGTTGCCAAAACATGTACATCATCTAATTCTTTATCAAATCCGATTGTCTTTTTATTTTTTTCAGGTGTTCTCTCATAGCGATTCAACATTTTGCGTATTTGATCAATATCCTCATCATTCAATAAAGGATTCACAAACAGTACTGGAATAGACATCTCTTCTAATGAAATACTAGAGATACAAAAATCATGTTGCTGTTCTTCATAAGGTGTCAAATCTCTCTTACCGTAAGTTTTGATAATCATTCTATCTTGAAAAATTTTCTCCAATTTCGACGACATCAATCGTGAAATGCCAATTCCACTAGAACAGATGACGGCTACTCGCACTGGTCTTAAAAATTCTAGCTTTCCTTCCATACGGACTAATGCCGCTCCAAAATGCACTGTCAAAAATCCCACTTCCGCTTCTGGCACAGGTTTTCCAATATGAGTCTCTATGACCTTTGCAACATCTCGACATTTCAAGAAAATCTCCAGGTAATCTCTCTTTACTCCTTCTAAAATAGGATTTTCAATATGTAAATCATACTTCATTCGAATCAAAGAAGGTTGCAAATGTGCCAATAAGCCTTGGATAAATTCCTCATCTCTCTTAAACAAATATGCTTTCTTTGGATCAAAGGCATAAATCATGTCATTTAATAATTCTCTCAATTCTCCATTTACTAACTTTACTGATTTTTTCCCTTCCCAGTAAACACGCTCATGTTTCGCACCCTTGATGTGAAGACAAATATATGTGATTTCCATCTCTGGTATTTCTATATCAAACTCTTCTTCCAATGACCAAATAATATCCTCGGCTAACATATAATCTTCATCTTCTTCAAAGCGTTCAATCCATTCTTGATCTGGCTCTATCACATCACCTTTTATAATCCTGTTGATAGCAATTGCAATATGTAACATTAAACCCATATAGGAATTTTCAGTAAGTGACAAAATATTGCCGTGATTCATGGTTACGATACACTTCATCACTCTATGTAAGGTATCTTCTTCTAGCATCTTACCTATACCACTTTTTTTGATTGCATCAAAGCTTGCTGTTTTTTCAAAAGAGGTTCCATAAGCTTCCCAAATAATTTCTGTATTCATGTTTTCTTGAATAAAGGTACTGATTGCTTTTCTATAATTTTGTTCAGTTCCCTCCACATAAATACCGCTTCCAGGCTTTCTAATAATATACATACCATGTTGATTCAACCAAGATTCCACAGCTTCTAAGTCACTGCTTATGGTGGCTTCACTGACTTTAAATTTGCTACTATATACGAATAATTTCTTCAATCCCTTTTCCTTTAAGATTTCTAAAATCAATCGTTTTCTACGCTCTTCACGATTGGCTGTATCAAAATTATCTTTTCCAAAAATCTCTTCCGATAATTTCTTTTTCGCCTCTTCACTACCCTCAATCCACACGCCTACTCCCGTCTTGGATCCAAAAGTTACATCATAAGGCTTTAAGCTACTAGTCACATACTCTAATTCTCGCTGTACAGTACGCTTGCTGACCCCCACTTCTTCCGCTAATTGTTTTACTGAAATAATATTGCCATGTTGTAACATGACTCCCAAAATCTGTTTTAATCTAGGTGTTAACATCATTTTCCCCATTCTGAAGCATCTTACGTTAAATTGAAATATATCTAAAATATATTCAATTTCACCCATTCTTCTCTTTTAAATAAATGCCAAAACGCCCTCGTAGACAATATAGCCATCCTTTCATTTCTCTGTGATGTCTATATTGTTACGAAGGCTCTTTCTGCCAGTTACTTCTTTCTAGTATTTTTGTTTATTTTTTTAAACTTTCTACTAGTATATCATATTCTGGCGCATTCATAAAGTTAGTAATTAAAACTAATCGTGCTGATTTGTTACTATTTTCTGCTCTTTCCTTTAAATTTTGATGTGTTACTACAATTTGTACATCTTGTGGTATTGATGATACTGATGTGTGAATTACTTCAATACCTTCTAATCCTGCTGCTGCAATTTTTTTTCTTAAAACAGTTGCACCCATGGCACTAGAACCCATACCTGCATCACAAGCAAATGCTATTTTACTTACTCCACTTGCTGATACTGCTTCTGCTGGTGTGTCTAATCCTTTGGCTACTCTTCTCATTTGATCCTTCTGTGCTTGTGCTTCTTCTAAACTTGTATCTTTGCTCATAAATTTAAGAAGTGGAACAGAAACTGCAAATGATACAATGGTAGAAACAAGAACACCTAATAATAATCCTACATATGAATTTCTTTCTGCCATCATTAACACTGCAAGAATACTTCCTGGAGAAGCTGGCGCTGTTAATCCAACATCCATAAGGTTGAAGATAAATACACCACTTGCTCCACCTGCGATTACTGAAAGTAATAAAAATGGATTCATTAATACGA
Source organism: Eubacteriales bacterium (assembly GCA_044425705.1). GTDB lineage: Bacteria > Bacillota > Clostridia > Lachnospirales > Lachnospiraceae > JAWXVD01. The sequence continues at coordinate 31,432 of JAWXVD010000026.1, forward strand.
ATGGGAAGTAAATTTCATGAATTCCACCGAAGAAGTGGATAATTGCTGCACTAGGTGCAGAACTTTTGGCACTTCCTTTTCCAAGGATACAATATGCTAATAATACACCAAGTCCTGGTCCTGGGTTTGCTTCTAATAAGAAGAAAATTGATTTCCCTAATTGTTCTACTTCTTGAATTCCCATTGGTGATAAAATCCCATGGTTAATAGCATTGTTTAAGAATAAAATTTTTGCTGGTTCTACAAACACACTTGTTAATGGTAATAAACCATGATTCACGAAGAAAGATACGCCTGCTGACATTACTACATTCAATTGTGTTACAAGTGGAGTCACACCTACCATTGCCACTAATGTTAATAACATACCGATAATTCCAAGAGAAAAATTATTCACTAACATTTCAAATCCAGCTTTTACCTTATTTTCCATAAATTTGTCGAATTTTTTAATCACTAAAGCAGCTAATGGTCCTACGATCATAGCTCCTAAAAACATTGGAATATCCGATCCTACAATCACACCCATGGTAGCAACTGCACCGATAACACCACCTCTTACACCTGCCACATTACTACCGCCTGTATAAGCAATTAATAAAGGAAGTAAGATTGATGACATTGGATCTACTAATAATGCAAATTGTTCATTAGGAATCCAACCCGTTTCAATAAATAATGCAGTAATTAACCCCCAAGCTATAAATGCGCCCATATTAGGCATTACCATTGCGCTTAATACTCTTCCAAAACTTTGGACTTTTTCTTTCATGATATACTCCATTTCTGCACTCCCTGTGCACTTGTTATTTTTAATGTTAGGATTATGATTTCACTCTCTGATCTATGTAAAATCAATTGTAACTTAATGCTTCATAAGTTCTACTTTTCTTTTCATGATTGGCCGATCACTCTTTTGTTACCCTTATCATAATCGAAACTTACAAAACTAACAAGCAATACATAAGTGTATTTGACACTATCTAAAAGTGACAAAAGTATGCTTATTTTACAAAGCATACTTTTGTCTGTGAACTACTCATGATTAAATTTTAATTCCTTAAAAATATCATCTACTAATTGATGATAAACAGCTAATTTCGTGCACTTACATAGCTTTTTATAGATTTTTTCATAACCTTCAAAATTCATAATAAAATAATACCAATAGGCTTTCATTCGATACAGTAAATTGGTGTCACCAGATAAATATTCTTGATTGACTTGATACAATTTGTCATGGAAACATCTTAATTCTTCTTTTTGCAATGGTATTCCACCCTTTAACTGTCTTGCAAGTGCTGGGTTAATGATACTTCCTCTTCCTAGCATAAGCCCAATAATTTGTGGAAATTCTTCTATGGTCTGTATGCCATCTTGTAGGGTATAAATATCGCCATTATAACAAATTGGATTAGTGGCTTGTGTCAAAATATCTGCTACCACCTCTCGATGCACTGGATATTTATACATTTCTTTTTGCAATCTAGGATGAAGTATCAATTCTTCCATTTTGTAATGATTATACACTTCTAATATTTCTTCAAATTCTTCTACTTCTCGGATTCCCAATCTAGTTTTGATTGATATTTTCATATCAGAACCCTCAAAAATTTCATAGAGAAATCTATCTAATATATCAGGGTCAGCTAAAAAACCAGATCCTCTTTTCTTAGCGACTACCGTTCCTGAAGGACATCCTAAATTCAGATTAATTTCATCATATCCCAACTCTTTTATTTCTTTTGCTGCATCAATAAATTTTTTAGCATCGTTTGTCAGCA
>JAWXVD010000163.1:0-6435 GCA_044425705.1 Eubacteriales bacterium
AATCCAGCTTCCCATATCCACGTACCCGCATAGGGTACGACAGGACGGTTTTGTGGAGTATGAAGATTGCATATATATTTCAATCCACGTACCCGCATAGGGTACGACGCATCAATATAACATAGTCAATATTGATACAGGTATTTCAATCCACGTACCCGCATAGGGTACGACGATAAATGCAAAGATTGCAAAGCACACATTGATAATTTCAATCCACGTACCCGCATAGGGTACGACGTATGGTTTTGGTTGGTATTTCTAAGTATTTTGAATTTCAATCCACGTACCCGCATAGGGTACGACAGTGCTACGGCTCTTATACTGTAGCGGAATAGGAATTTCAATCCACGTACCCGCATAGGGTACGACATGAAAATCCCTTAATCTGACACTCTTACATATATTTCAATCCACGTACCCGCATAGGGTACGACGTGCTACATGCTCGTATGCTGTAGCAGAATAGGAATTTCAATCCACGTACCCGCATAGGGTACGACGCCTAAAGGATGCCAAAGAGTGGCACTTTAGATAATTTCAATCCACGTACCCGCATAGGGTACGACATCACTGGACAAAGCATTATCATTACCGTTTACAATTTCAATCCACGTACCCGCATAGGGTACGACCAGGAATGTTTCAAGAAACATTTCTCATAAACGTAATTTCAATCCACGTACCCGCATAGGGTACGACAGCAAATATGCACAATCACACAATGTTATATCTTAATATATTGTTGCGAAACTATACATATTTACTACATCAGTGTTTTACTACTGATGATTTTCTTTAATAAACACTACTTTCATTCATGTTTTCACGTGCGAATCTCCCACTGTATTTATGTGTGCTTCTGTTTCGCACTCAAAAAATCAAAGGTTGGTCTACACGTATTGCTTTTTTTGTGCCCATATGTTCTACTTTATGCTCATATTGCTTACCTAAATAATAAAAACGCAAACTGTCTTTTTTTATATCAATAATATTACTTAATTCGTCTTTGATTTGCACAAGCTTAGCTGAATCTACTATACATTCAAATACTGAATTTTGTACACGTATTCCATAATTCGTACATACTTTAGCCACTTTACGTAACCTTTTTTTACCACCTTCCGTTTCTGTGCTAACATCATATGTAATTAATACTAACATCTTTTACCTACTTCCACAAAAATGGTGGGTATTCATCCAAATCACCTCGTATTGTTCTAGCCAATAAAAGTGCTTGTGCATATGGCAACATACCCCACTCTATTTTTTCCTCCAAAAACGGATGCTTGATTCCTTCACTTTTTTTCTCTTGCCAATGATTTAGGAATTTTTTTCTGCCATCATCAGTTAAAATCACCGCACCATTTTCCTTTTTCATAAAATCACCATCACGAATTATTTTTTTGTTTATGATGGTCAATACAAATCTATCTGCATATACCGAACGAAATTCTTCCATCAAATCCAATGCTAATGACATACGTCCTGATCTATCTTTATGCAAAAATCCTACATAAGGGTCTAAGCCAACTATTTCCAACGCTGATGCACACATATTTTTCAATAAACTGTATGAAAATGACAATAAAGCATTGACGTTATCTAACGGCGGGCGTCTATTTCTACTATGAAAGTAAAATTCTTCCTTTTGTTGTAATATTAAATTATCAAAACAGGAAAAATATTCATCTGCCCCCTTTCCTTCATACCCTCTCAACACTTCTGTGCTCTGGGCCAAGCTAGCTCCTTCTATATTGTCTTGTATATGAGATATTTTTACCACTAATTTTTCTATATCTAGCCGTTCTGCATAATCTCTTTTTGCTCTTGCCAAGACACTTTTACTATTATATAACTTGCCAATAATCATATTTTTAGCAATAACTGTACTTTTTTGATCATCATCCGAAATTCGATATTGTTGCTTTCGAAGAATAACATTTCCCTTAATTTCACCTGTGATTCTTGCCAAAAAACTCCCATTCGATGTCATAAATGCTAATTCGATTCCTCGTTTTGCACAAGCTCCCATAAGTGCTGGACTAGCTCCTTGATAACCAAAAGTAATAATACTTTGTAAATTATGTAACGGCACTCTACCTAACATAGTATCACCTTCATATATTACCACTGTTTCACCGTCTAAAGATAAATAACGATTTGTTTGATTCACATATAACGTATTGCCTAATTGCTTCATTTTAATACACATCCCTTCTCGCAGTCTAGCAACTTTATTTCTCTCTCCAAATCTTCATGATCACTCTATTCTTCTATTGCTTTTCTCACATATTCTTTTACAGATTTTGTTTTTCCAAGCACTGGGAGGCAGATATCTTTTAGCGAACAAGCATTACAATGTTTCTTCCATGACACTGTTGGTGTATATTGTCTTTCAAGTAATTGATGCATAGATTCATATGTTTTTCTTATCTCTTCCTTTAATCTTTTTGTTATTTCCACTTCCTGCCTTCTACGAGTTTCATGATAAAATAAACAAGCAGTTTGTATCTCACAACAAAACATTTCCTCCAAACACATTACTTGTGCTGTTAATTGCAAAATATCCTCTTCACCTGCTTTCGGTTTTCCTCTTTTGTACTCAACAGGCATTATTCTGTAATAACCGTTTAATTTAGGTACTTCTACACCTTTATCACTTTTTATAAACTCTACCACATCACACTCCCCACTAATGCCTAATTCGTAGGAATGTACAGGCATAGCACGAGATACAATAAGCTCTCCCCTTTTTTCTTTCACTGAAGCATCATGTGCTTTATCATGCAATATTTTCCCTTCTACAGTTCGATAATTTTCTTCCCACTGTTGCTCTACATGAATCAATGCCCATTGCCGTTTACAAAATCTAAAATGTTGAATTCCTGAAAGCATAATAAAATCTTCTTGTTTATATTCCTTCAATAATTTCCATCTCCAAACCTTCTAGCTGATTATATGTTACGTTGTAATGTTCCCAACTTTTTGCATTTGAAACATCTACTTTCTTTTCTATCACGACTGAATCATGCACTTTTTTTGATGAATACTGTCCTATTTTACAATTGTGTTTCCACCAATATACTGTCACTACTTCCATACTGCCATCTGGTCTAGCAGCGGAACTATCATTGATAAATAATGTTCTAAGTGCTTCTTTTACTTTTTCAGCATCTTCTTCTGTAAATCCCGTTTGCTCTGCCAATTGTACATTAATACTACCTTTTATCACATAAATACCAAAGTCTACTCTGTGTTTCATCCCCATAGTATCTGACGCTTTTCCACCATCTGTCTTCTCACTATTGACACTTTTGGTAATCTGTAAGCTTGTAGAATCAACTGGCTCTACACTAAATGCTGGATGGATAGAAACAGGACCTCGAATTCCTAAAGACATTTCAGAACCTTTAAAAGCAAAAACTTGTCCAAAAGTTCTAACATCCATCCACTGTGCACAGGCTACTTTTGATGCTTCTCCACTATCTGCTTTTTTTCCTTTTCCTAACTCTTTTTTAAATGCTTCATTATGATCTGCTCTTTCACGTAAACTTCCATATCCATCTACATTTTTGCAATCTGATTGTACAAAAATATTCTCTCCCATATCTAATAATCTATTGCGAATCTTTCTTTTCAAGCATACATCTGAAATTTCACCATATCCTTCTGACGTTGTTCTTGGCATATTTCCACTTAATGGATCTCCATTAGGATTTGCATTATGAACCTCTACAACTACTACAAAATCTATTTTGTTTTTTAAAATACTCATCTATTTATCCTCACCTTTCTTTTTATTAGAGATTGCCATATTTCTATCACGTATAGCTTTTTTTTGACTATCAAATCCTAGAGCGGCTTTTCCATCTAAATTTCTCGCATTTGCAAAATCGTCTGGATCTATTTTATCTGATATTTCTTCTTTTAATTGGAGCAAATAATTAGCTTTGTTTCCTAATATCATAATATGATATTGAATTTTTTGGTCTATTACACCCCAAGTATTATTTGGATATTGCATAAACTTGCTAAAATATCTCATAGCATTAGTACTTCGTACTGCTTCCTTATTCTGTTCTGATAATGCAAATCTCTCAATTTCATCCGCTACTGCTAATAATCTGCCACACAAATACGATATATCTGTATAATTTTCATCTATTTTCATTTCTATCTTCTCTCCTTGATAATCCCATAAATATTTTCTGTACATAGAACAAGTAACCGATAGCACTTTGTTCCAGTTATAATCTTTCTCATAACTTTGTGGGGAGTAGCATTTATTTAACAATGCTTTTACAATATCTCTAGGCACTTTAGCTCCATCACTGATACACGGTAATATTCTTTCCACTGTATTAGCAATTATCTTGTCATTTCCTCCAAGAAAATCACTCTGTTCTGTTCCAAATGCACATAATGCAATATCATATGGCGCTGGTGCTCCATAAAAATATTTCTTCTTAAAACGGTGAAACCAACCTGCCGTTTCATGCCAAGACTCTATGCTGTTCAAAAATGAAATGATATCTTCACCAAAATATTCTCTATAGTAAACAACTGCCATTCTACCTGTGGTTGCCGCATCTAATCCAATAAGTGCATATCTAGTATATGGTGTAACACACTCTCGATATCCTTTCATAGCTTGTCCCAATTTTTTGCTATAATCTTGTAATGTATCACTTGATGCTACATTTCCAGAATCTTCTGCATCTTTGAGTAAATCCTCTAATATATCATCCAATTCATCCGTACCTACATTTAATTTAGGAGTATTTTCACCTTCTGTGCCCCAAAGCAAAAACATTTTTTCTCCAACTCGTTCCCCTTGCTTTTCCAAAAGAAATTTCAAAGCATTGTGTGCCTTTTGTGATGCCTCATATCCTATTTGTACCGCTTGAGATGAATACTGGAATCTACCTCTAAAGGTGTATCCAGAAGTATCATTTGCAGAAATCAGTTTAGCTTTATCTCCTGAATGTCTTATTTTCGATGGATGATTTTTAGAACAATTGACATAACACCCTGACATATAACATAAATCATTTTCCTTTTGGGTGTTTATATAAAATCGCATATAAGAATCTTGTAATTTAATATCTTGCCAACACTTTGTTTGTACATCACTATTTAAAATTTCAAATCTTACAAAACCTTCCGACTGATTACCAACTGTTAATTTCACTTGCGCATTTTCCCATTTATTCGTTAACATCCCATTTGTATCAATGGATAAAATACGAGATTTAATCAAATCAGATATTAAAGATTTTTTTCTTACATATTCATAAATGATTCGCAATTTATTATTTGTCTTATCAAAGTTCATCCATTGCTCTAATTGATTACTGTATGCAAAAAAACACTCAGCATTATCCTCCTCTACATATTGCGAATAATCACCAGCTAAATACTTTAGCTTATCACATAAGGGATGTGGTGCTATTATTTTACCACTTCTACTAGCAGATTTTTCCGACACTGGAATTAATGTTTGTGACAAATTCTTTTCTTTTCCTTCCACATCAGCAACAAACTCACCTCTAACAAAGTTACCGTTTTGGTCAATGACAACAGTAATATGTGCTTTTTGTGTAGAGTGTGCTATCGGCAGCAAATTTCTTCTACTATCATAATCACATTTCATTAAATTATCATATGTTTCACTTAATATCCCTAACCAACTCAATCATCTTCACCCCACATTTCATACCCTTTTTCAAGGACTTCCTGTTCTACTAGCTTTATCGTATCTGGTTCAAATTTTTTTACACCCATCTTTCTGATTACTCTTTCCTTTGGACAATCTGTTGGACGGATAAATTCAATCACCCCATTTACCATTCGTGGATTCCATAATTTTACAATTAATTCTTTTTGATTTCCCTCATCTGGATAAATAAAAGAATGAAATTGTAATCCAAATTCCATGGTTGATGTTTGTTTATAGCAACTATTTTCATTTGTAAATTCACATAGTTCCACATAACCTTGACATTCTCTAGTTCCTAAAAATATATCTCGTCTTCCCCCTCTCTCTAAACTTCTCTTTGCTATAAAATAGTGCTTATTTTCATTAAAATCTCTTTGCAAATCCATGCGATTTCTGTTAAATTCAAAATGGGCTGTGACAATATACTCTACATCAGATAAATACGTATAATATGCCAAATCATTTCCCCCACCATATTTAATTGGGCGGATTCCTTTTGATTCTGTTTTAATTGGTTTTACAATACACACCCTATCAATATACCAAATAATACTAGGTTTCCAGTATATTGATGAACAAATCCCTTTCAACGCTTCATAGGTGGGTATCATTAATGTGTTCTTCTCTCCACCAATTTTAGTTACAGGGTCTGTAAATAATCCATATCGCCCTGTAACACGAAATGTTATTTTATTCTCCACATTCCTCTCCTT
>JAWXVD010000027.1:0-32133 GCA_044425705.1 Eubacteriales bacterium
TATAATTTTCTCCAAATGGCAAAAAATAGTGTTATAGCAACATGTAAAAAATAACATATAGTATAAAAATAAAAGTCAATAGGAAGAGGAGAAAATGATATGAAAGCAACAGGTATAGTACGAAGGATAGACGAAACTGTTATAATAGGACCAAATCGAAAAACCCAGTAAATACAAGGGGTTTCGCTGATTTAGTCCAATTTTTTTATATGAGTGCAACGTAGCTGTCAAGCAGGGACCAAAAATAAAGTACTTGTTTTGACAGGGCATAAAGTAGTCTATTTCTATATTATATTCCAATCATAAGAGATAAATATAGACACAGAAAGGAGTCATTAGAGTACATGCATTATGTCATATAGGAAGTTGATTAATCAGTCAACTTCCTATATTTTTTTTACCAAAATTGAGAGGAGAATAGAAGAATGAATACAAAAATAATTGCAATAGTGAATCAAAAAGGTGGTGTGGGTAAAACCACAACAAGTGTTAATTTGGGAATAGGATTAGCAAGAACAGGTAAAAAAGTATTATTAATTGATTGTGATCCACAGGGGAGTTTGTCGATTAGTTTAGGACATAATCAACCAGATAATATTCCAGTTACTATTTCAACTGTAATGGGGAAGATAATTACAGATATGCCTATTGATAAAAAAGAGGGAATCATACCTCATGAAGAGGGAGTGGATCTGTTACCTGCTAATATTGAATTGTCTGGAATGGAAATATCACTCGTAAATACGATGAGTCGTGAAAGTATTTTAAGGCAATATATAGAACTGGTTAAGGAAGATTACCATTATATATTGATTGATTGTATGCCATCATTGGGAATGCTTACGGTAAATGCTCTTGCAAGTGCGGATAGTGTGATAATACCAGTACAAGCACAGTACTTACCTGCTAAGGGATTGGAACAATTATAGCAGACAGTGGTAAAGGTTAGAAAACAAATCAATCCTAGATTAAAAATTGATGGTATTTTATTAACAATGGTAGATAGTAGAACAAATTTTGCAAAAGATATTGGAGAGTTATTACGTTCCACATATGGACATAAAATCAAAGTATTTGAAACAGAAATACCCCAATCTATTAGGGCGGCTGAAACTAGTGCTGAAGGTAAGAGTATTTTTCTACATGATAGAAAAGGTAAAGTAGCAGAAGGCTATGAAAATTTAACCAAGGAGGTACTGAATATTGAAAAAATCACTCAAAAAAATAAATCTAGCATCAGTAGATGATATTTTTTCGACAGAAGAAAGTAGAGTAGATAATGAAAAAGAAAATATTGTGGATATACCATTAAATGAACTTTATCCATTTGCAAACCATCCGTTTAAAGTTATTGATAATGAAGCTATGTTAGATACAGTGGAAAGTATAAGGGAATATGGTGTACTTGTGCCTGCTATTGTTAGACCTAGAGAAGCAGGGGGATATGAACTTGTTGCAGGACATCGTAGACATAGGGCAAGTGAACTTGCAGGACTTGAGACGATGCCTGTTATTATACGAAACCTTGATGATGATGAATCTACGATTATTATGGTGGACAGTAATTTACAGAGAGAAAGTATCTTACCAAGTGAAAGAGCCTTTGCCTTTAAATTAAAATTAGAAGCCATTAAAAATCAAGGAAAAAGGACAGATTTAACTTCTACGCAAGTTGCACAGAAGTTGTCAGTAGAAAAAATTGGAGATTCGGCAGGAATTAGTAAAGACCAAGTTCGTCGTTTTATTCGCCTTACAGAATTAATCATACCTCTATTAGATATGGTAGATGAAAAGAAAATAGCATTTAATCCCGCTGTGGAACTGTCCTATCTAAAAGAAGATGAACAGAAGGACTTATTAGAAGCTATGGAGATACAGCAAGCAACACCATCTTTATCACAGGCACAGCGATTAAAGAAAATTAGTGCTGAAGAACCATTAGACATAAAAATGATATGTAGTATTTTAAGGGAAGAAAAAAAGAGTGATGTGAATAAAGTGATTATTTCATCCGATAAAATTGCAAAGTATTTTCCAAAATCATATACCAACGAAAAGAAGGAAGAAACAATTCTTAAGTTGTTAGAATCGTGGTATCGACAACGAATGAAAGAAGATAGATAAAATATTATAGAAGAGGAATTTATTATTATGGCAGTATTCAGAATAGAAAAAACAAAAGATTATACAGTGATGGCAAATCATCATCTTAGAAACAAAGAATTATCACTGAAAGCAAAGGGATTGTTGTCATTAATGCTTTCTCTCCCAGAGTCATGGGACTACACAACCAAGGGGTTAGCTTCTATTTGTAAAGATGGGGTCGATAGTATTAATGGTACAATCAAGGAATTAGAAAATTCGGGATATGTCATACGTGAGAGAACTCGAAATGAAAAAGGGCAATTAACAGCTACAGAATATACCATCTTAGAAGAACCGAAAAAGCCAGTGATGGAAAAACCTATCTTGGAAAAACACGACCAATTAAATACTAATATATCAAATACAGATTTATTAAATATAAATCAATCAAATCCTAATCAATCAAAAGAGGAATCTGTGGATTCCAAAACAGATGGGATGGGAAAAGAAGAGAATGGATATGTTAGTTATGAAAATATAAAAGAGATTGTTTATGCAAATATCGAATTTGAACATTTTCAAAAACATGGTTCATGGAGTCAACAAGATAGAATTGGTGAAATTGCAGATATTATCATTGAGACATTATGTTCTACAAAACCTTTTATCAATATTGCAGGAGAAGATTATCCTGCAAAGTTAGTAAAAGAGAAGTTGTTAAAAATCACTTCATCACATGTTACTTATGTGTTGGAATGTTTGGATAACAATACTACATACATCCGTAATATCAAACGATATTTATTAACCACATTATTCAATGCACCATCTACGATAGATAGCTATTACACAGCACAAGCAAATTATGATATGAAAAGAGGATAAAAAACAAGGACACTTTGTAAATTTTGCAGAGTGTCCTTTTGAGAGAAGAGAGGAAAATAGATGAAAGAATTTGAGGTGAAAATTATAGAAATTTTAGAGCGAACAGTTACTGTTGCAGCTAAAAATCTGCAAGAAGCAGAAGAACAAGCAGAACTAGAATGGCATCAAGGGAAGCATATCCTAGGTGCAGATGATTTTAGTGGTTCTGATTTTACGGCAGTAAAAGAAACTACAAGAACAATAGATGGATTGCTGATCGAACCATTACAACCACCTACAAGGGTTACTATTGAGCATGATTTAGCACATTTGCAAGAAATGGTGGATGGCTATATAGAGTGTGTTAGACCATTTGATGTAACCGTTATAATAGGATCAAATCGAAAAAACAGTAAATACAAGGGGTTTCGCTGATTTAGTCCAATTTTTTTATATGAGGTAGACATAGCTGTCAAGCAGGAACCCAAAATAAAGTCGATTTATAGTAGAAGGGAATGTGATACATATTCTCAGATGGTGAAGTAGAGGATAGGGATTAATTTAAAAGATTCATATATGAAGCACATAATAAATAGCCACATCTTAACATAGTAGTGCTTGTTTTATCATAGAGCAAAAGATACGTGTGAGGAGCTCTATAATAAAAATAGATTATTATAAAATTTCTAAATAAAAAAGCAATGAAAAACATATGCTTGATATTATTTTAAATTAAGAAATAATATCAAACATACCAAAACCTTGAGAATTTCTTGCTCCTAAACCAACATTATATAAAAAGGTTAAGGATTCAGGAGACCCCTCTAATTGGTAAATTCCTTTCCAACCAGTGATATAAATACTATTTTTAAACTTGGTTACATATTTATCTTTCGTGCCAATAGAGATAGGTTGTAGTTGTATTTTTTCCATGTCATGGGTAGCAGAGGCTGCTGTGTATTTACGTAAAAAATTCTGTTGGATTAAAGTGGAAAAATCACTATCTAGTGGTGTACTATATAGAGTGATCTTTTTATCATTTTCATAAATGGTTTTACTAACACATAAAGGTGATTTCATTTTTATTTTTATACTACTTTTTGTAACAGTATGGGCGGTGGCTACAATGTTCGTAACAGGTATAGTTTGATTATATAATGTAATAAAATCCGTATTTAAAAATGAGTGGTATAGAATTTCATTGAAATCATCCATCGGGCTACGTATTTCTAGTATAATTGTGTTATCAAAAATAATATTACGTTGACAGATGCGATAAGAACCCTCTAATAAACCAAAACAAAATAATTTATAGGGATGTTTTCCATTTGAATACCCCATGTTATGTAAGAAATTACTATAAGAAGAATTTTTGGATAAAAGGTGATAAATCATACCTTGTAAAAGGTGATGATAACTAAGTGGTAAGTGAAGTGGTGCGGTGGGTGTTAATGTAATTTTAATTTGCATTAGAATAAACCTGCTTTCTTGATATAAGGATATTGGTACTTAATTTCTTTAAGATATCATTGATAACGGAATAAGTCAACTGCAATTACGCATCTTAATTGAGGATATGGACAGGTGGTAGAAATATAAAAAGTCGGTCAATCTCCAAAGCCCTGTTTTAGAGTATTTCAAGGTGATTTAACTGAATAAAAAACGTACAAAGATGTTAAAATACATAGGTTTATCTAGAAAAAGTCGGTCAATCCTTGAGTCTTTTATAATTTTGAGGGAAATGCCGTAAAATAGGAGAATTTTGACATACATATTTAAAAGACTGACTGGATTTTTATAAAAATATATTGAAAAATCCGAAAAAATGTAGTATAAATAAAAGAAAAATAGTAGAAATACTGTAGTGATACCTTACCTAAAAGGAATAACCACGTTATATATTTTAATGCAGCTTCGTTTATACTTGAACGTGATACCTTACCTAAAAGGAATAGAAATATCGTGTTATCATATATTAGTCAGAGTAAAAAAAGAGTTCATTGCAACTCTTTTTTTGTATAAAAAGAAAGCATATTTATACAAATTATGATAAAATATAAGCAGTATATAAAGAATAGAAAGAACAGATTAATTGATACAGGGGGAAATGCAGATGGCTATACTTATGAAAGTGGAAGTAGCAAAAAAACAGGCATATATCTTTTCAAGCAATTTGTTAAAAGATAACATCACTCGTTCTAATCACATTACTTATGTAACAGGAAGTGAATATTTTGAAAATGTAGCTAGTGAGGTCTATCGTGAGGCAGAAAATTTAGTATATTCTGGTGGAGGACATGCTGTATTAAGATTTGCGACCAAGGAACAGGCAAGAGCATTTACAAAAATTATCACAACATATGCATTTACAAGATATGATGGGTTAGAGCTCTTTTGCAAGCATATGGAGTATGATGAAAAAGCTAGCCCTCAAGAGAACCTAATGAATTTATCGAAGCAATTAGAAGAGAAGAAGGCTCTTAGAAAAGATTCTTTTGGTCAAATTAGTCTGGGAATAGAAAAATTGAATTCTGTTACGTATCAATTGGAAGATTTAAATAAGGTAAAAGAAAAAGAGGTGGAATTTGAGGCTTTTTCGGAATATACTTTTCCTAAAAATTTTTCCAAACTTGTGGAAGACGAAAATTTTTTGGCAGTCATTCATATTGATGGAAATGCCATGGGAAAAAGGGTGGATGGTATTTATCAAGATAAGGATGCTGTAAATTTTGATAAATTAGCACAAAATATTAGGAAATTTAGCAAAAGTATTCAAAATGATTTTGAGTTTGCATTTGAGTGCATGTTAGAACGAATAAGCAATGCTGAAAAGAAAGAGGGTATAAAACAGGTAATACCTATTCGTCCTATTATATTAGCAGGAGACGATGTTTGTTTTGTTACAAAGGGAAGTATAGGATTAGAATGTGCTAGAATTTTTCTGGAGGAATTAACACAGATTGCCAATGAACAAGACAGGCTAAAATATGCAGCATGTGCAGGTGTTGCCATTGTGCATACGAAATTTCCATTTTATAAGGCTTATAATTTAGCAGAAGAACTGTGTAGCAATGCCAAAAAATTTGGAGCAACTTATCATAGTGATGGTAGTATATCGTCAATTGATTGGCATGTAGAATATGGACAATTAAAAGTACATCTTCCCGATATTAGAAAAGAGTATATTTGTGAAGATGAAAATATATTAACATTGCGTCCTATGGTAGTTGTAAATGCGAATAGTAAAAATGAAATATCTATTTTTAAACAGTATGATTACTTTAAACGACTTTGCACAGCCTTTCAAACGCAAAAGAATCAGATAAATTTAGGAAAGCTAAAGCAGATGAGAAATGCATTACGACAAGGGGAAATAGAAACAGCTTACTTTATAAGAAGTAAAGAAATTTCAGATGTAATATTTGATATTATTGAATCAACTTATGGCAGTGAAACAGCTAGAGTGTTAGTAGAAGCGGCAAATAGGGGAGAAGTTATTGAAAGAAATATATTTCAATGGATAGATACAAAAGAGGGTAAAAAAAAATATTGTCTTTGCTTTGATGCAATTGAGATGATGGATGTTTATGCAGAAATTGTGGAGGATTAATGATGGATACTAAGCTGAAAGTGGAAATAACATTAGATTCGGATGCAATTTTTTCTTCTGGTTTTCCTATACCAGGTGGACAAGATATTAGTGTTTATAAAGATGAGTTAGGATTTCCTTATATAAAAGCAACTTCATTCAAAGGATTGCTTCGTGAAAGCATAGAAAATATTATATTTTGGACAGGTCAGGATGAAAGTATTGTGGAGGATTTGTTTGGAAAAGAGTCCTTGGATTATGAAAAAGAACATCTAAAATTTACAGAATTTAGATTAAAAGAATCCTTCCGAACAACAACAGAATTATTTTCAACACGAGTATTTACGGCATTAGAAAATGGTGTGGTAAAAGAAAAAAGCTTAAGGAGTGCAGAAGTTGTAAATAAAGGACTAGTTTTTTATGGGCAAGTGTTCTGTGATAAAGAAGATGTGGAGTTGATTAGGCAAGGATTAAATGGTATTAAATGGATTGGTCTTTTAAGAAATAGAGGGTTTGGAAAGATAACAATTCAGCAAAAGGAAGAAAAATATAATAAAACGTATGGAGAAAACATAAATAAGGTGGCAGCAGCTTCCAAATTATATTTTAAAATAGAAACGAAACTCCCTTTAGTAATTAAAGACTTGGCAAATAGTGAGAGTAATAATTATCGAACTAAAAATTATATTCCAGGTACTACAATTCGAGGAATGGTTATGACTTATATAGCCAATCACAACCCCGAATTTTTTGAAAAAAATAAAGTGAAATTATTACAAACCAATTTCTTGAATGGAATTTTATGTAAGAATGATATGGTAATGATACCAACAATAAAAGGATTTTATGAAGATAAGAATGAACAAAATTTAGAAAATGTGGTTAAAAATGGACAATTTTCACCTGGTAAAAAGAGGGCAAGTTTGGGTAATGTTTGTGCCATTAATCAAGGTATTATCACTTATTCAAAAACAGAAATTAGTGCTATTACTAGGATAAAGATAGAAATAAAGAAAGAGGTCGAGAAAGAAACAGAAAAAAAATCCAAGCGAGAGAATAAAATTTTTTCGACAGAAATTATTGATAAAAACCAACAATTTGAAGGTTATATAGTACTGGATGATGAAGAGCTAGCTACTGAAATCACGAAAGCATTTCCAGAGGAAATTTGGCTAGGGGGAGATCGTCATCAAGGATTTGGAATGTGTAAGGTCATTACAATAGAGCCAGTAAAAGAGTTACATTATATAAATGCGTATGGGTATCACAATCAAGAAGAATTACAAAAGGAACTGTATCTCATTGCAATTTCTCCGTTTTCTATGATGAATCAGAAACTAGAACCTTGTGGGATATGTGAGGATGAACTGGCTCATAAACTCGGTGTGAGTTGGGTGAAAATAAAACATTGTAGCACATCTGTCAGTGGATATGGAGGATTTAACAGACAATGGCGGACAGGAAATTCAGAACTCACTATGTATGATGAAGGTAGCATTTTTAAGTTATCCTGTAGTGAGATACCTAAATTAGATACTATTGTCCAAATACAAAAAGATGGAATAGGATTTAGAAGAGAAGAAGGATTTGGACAAGTTTTATTTATAAGGCATGATATTTTTGAATTAATTTCAAAAAAGGAAAAAATAGACTCCTTAGAGGAAAGGGAAGAAAAAGGAAAAAATAGACGTTTAAAAATAAAATGGATTATGGAAAACGAAAGATTGTTATGGGGAACAAATATTTCTAAAAGTCGTTTAGGAGAAATTCAAACGATATGTGAAAGAGGAAACAGTTACCAATTAAACAAGTATTTGGAAGAAAAAATGGAATCCTCTTCGCCAAGAGTAAGGCATGATTACGAAGGAATTAGAAACTTTATTCAGAAATTTTTACAAACACCAAGCGAACAAACAGTAGGTGTAGATATAGAAGAAAATAAATTACAGTTATTAAGTGAATTATTTAATTATACTAGAAAAGAGGGCAATTAGGTAAAAAGTTTGTGACCGACACCTTGTTTTTAACGATAAATTCTTTCCTAAAAGGAAGGCGTATAAGTTGCTAGATTATGAGAATGGGATGGGGATTAAAATGCAGAAAAGATATAATTATGTAGTACATATTATAGTAGAAGCTACATGTATCAGTCCTATACGTGTGGGGAATAGTGAAAATAATATGGAAACTGTCTTAAAAGATAAACAAGGAATTCCCTTTATTCCAGGGACTTCTTTAGCAGGGATATTCCGAGAATTTTTAGGAAAGGAAAATTATGTAGATGCATTACTAGGCAATCAAAATCAAGAAGGTAGCCTGGTAATATCCGATGGAATATTTCAACAATATAACGAAATTTTACGTCCTAGAATTCGGATGAATCCTAAAACTGGAACAGGTGTACAAGGAGCAAAATTTGATATTGCACATCTAGAGAAAGGAGCAAAATTTGTATTTTCTTTAACATGGGCTGGCTTAAAAGATAGCAAAGGTGATACGGAAGTCATTTATAATATGTTATCCAGTTTACATAGTGGAAATATCCAGCTAGGTTCTCAAAAAACAAATGGATTTGGGAGAGTTTCCATTCAAGCAAAACAACAAATATATGACTTGGAAAAGGCTACTGATAGAAAACACTGGCTTAATGGTACAGGGCAGTATATACCAATCTTATTACAAAAGGTAATAGATAAAAAATATGTGGTCTTTAAAATTATAGGAGAAGCACAAAACATTTTAATTAAAGGGGAAACAAAGGATACCTATAATGGGAATAATACAGATAAAAGTGTAAAATATGTTGTAAATATGCAGGAAAATGGAGAAGCAATTGTACCAGCATCCTCTGTGAAGGGAGTAATTCGAACACGTATGATAGAAATTGCTAATTTACTTCATTTAGATATCGAAACAAAAATATTTGGTGGAAAAGACAAATCGGGCACTGTAATTTTTGAAGATATAATATTAAAAAATAATAGGGAGAGAATCATTCCACGTATTCATGTAAATTCATTTACTGGTGGCGTAATAGATGGCTCACTATTTTCAGAAGCACCTATATGGTCAGATATAACTTTTTCTATAAAGGTAGAACAAGAGGATATTACTTGTGCTTTACTGCTGTTTGCATTGAGAGATTTAGCAACTGGTATGTTTGCTATAGGTAGTGGAAAAACAATTGGTCGTGGACAAATAGATGTAAAAGAAATAGAAGTAATCACTCCTAACAATCAAAAGGCAATCATAAAGGTAGATGGTAAGAAAAAAATAATTTTGGAGGATTCCCATAAATTTGTGGAAAACTGCGTGAAAAGGCTGGAGGAAGAACATGATAATAGAAAAAGCGAGTGTTGAGGATGCCATATTACAAGGGAAAAAATTACCATTTATGTTTTGTAGGAATTTAAGTGCTATGTATCTTGGTAAAACAGTAGAAAATATAGATTTATCAGAAGTATTAGAAATTAGATTTTTTGGTAAGCATAAAGAAGTTCGTGTTGTGAATCATGATAAGGAACTTAACGCAGTGGTAATAGAAGGAGAAGACAAGGATGAAGTGGTCATAAAAGCTTATAGGATTCAAAATAAACAGTATGGAAGTCAAATTGAAGTGGCTTGCCATTTGGGATTTGATGAAGATGGTCAGGTCTTCGTAGAAACAAGACGTTTGATTAATTGGAGGTAAGAAATAAATGGCTAATGGGCATACACAAAATCAATATAAAAAAGTAACAGCTCCATATAATTTTATTTTTGCATCAAGAATAGTCATAAAAGAAAAAGATACACCAGATTATAGTGGCATCCAACTTAATTCGGGCGAAATACATGTTATCTGTAAAGCAGAAACACCAATCTTTATAGGAAATGGGAAAGGTGATTTTTTTAAAGGTGCTAATGGAAAAGAAATGATTCCAGGATCTACAATTAGAGGGATGGTACGGGCGAATATGCAGATTTTAGGTTATGGGAAAATTGGAAATGACCTAGAAGACTATAAAATATATTTTAGAGATATGACAAGTGGTAAGCATACCGTACATATAGGTTTGAAAAATTATTATACAGCTGTAGTCGGTGTGGAAAGTAAAAGTATAGCTACAGCAGGAGGCAAAAAGGCTACAGTAAGTTTGGCACATAATGTAAGGGCAGGATATCTTGCAAAAAAAGGAGATACCTATCAGATATATCCAACAGAATATATACGTATTGCAGCTGGTCATAAGGATTTAGAGACACGGAAAGATCATTATCTCAAAACAGAACCAGTGTGGTATCAAAACGATGGAAGTGAGCTTAGCTTTACACAAGTAAAAGATTGGTACAAAGGTGTTATGTTATTTACAGGAAAGGCAGTAGGGAAACCCAATGCAAAATATATCTTTAAAGAAAGAACAGAAAATGGAGAAGTATTTACGTTAACCAAGGAAGATATTTTAAATTATGAAGTAGATTATAAAATGCGTGCTAGAGTGAATCAAGCAGGAAAACAATTTTGGAGTTTGCCAAAAGAAGGAGAAGAAAAGCCCATTTTTTATATTCGCCATGAAGGAAATACTTATTTTGGAATGTCAAAATTTGTGCGAATTGCCCATAAAAATCCCATTTCTCATGGTATTCCTGAAAGTCATAACACCACAGAACCTACATTTGTAGAAGGCATTTTAGGATATACAGGTGAACATGATAGTAGGAGCTCTAGAGTTTCTTTTGGAGATTTTGTTTTAACAAAAAAAGTACATCATCCATCATTTAAAACAATTTTAGGAGAACCAAAACCAAGCTTTTTTCCTACATATATTAAAAAGAGTAAACATTATAGTGAAGATATATTTGAGATAAGCGGATATAAAAAATATTGGATGAAGGAGTTTCACATACCACCACAAAATATTAAAAATGCTAATGTAGCTACCACAATATCACCAGTTGGTAAGAAAAGTGAATTTAAGGGAATTATTCGTTTTAAAAATTTAAAAGATGTGGAATTAGGTCTGCTTTTATGGTCATTACAGTTAGAAGAAGGATGTTATCAAAATATTGGTATGGGTAAAAATATTGGTTTGGGCAGAATGCATTTAAAGATAAATCAGTTAATGAAGGACACCAATGAATATACTTATGATAATTTTTGTACACCGAGGAAAGAAGTGATGAATGGGAATGATTATATTACCCAATATAAAGAATTCGTTGGAGAAATCATTACTGGACAATATGATAAGGCAAAGAAAAAGAAATCGAAACAATCGATAGAAGAAAAACTCCCTATAAAAGATTTTATTTATATGCAACAAAAAATTGTAACTAGGGAAGAGGACATCCTAGATATGGGACTAACTAATGGTAAGATTACAGGAGGACTACAGACAGTACAGGAGTTACGAGAAAAGTGGGAAAGTGATTTTCATGGTGAAAATAAACTAGATATTAAGTTAGGTGTTGGTAAAGGTGAATTGTGTGTTCCAGACAGTATTTTAGATGTGTTGTTAAATAAATAACTTATTGTTGTTTATGTACGTTACATAAGGGAGAAAATCAGTATGGGGATGAAAATTCTTTTGTTTTTAAGTAAGAAAGTAAGAAATGACATATATGAATATGAAAGCCCAAATGGTAAAAAGTTTAGTGGTTCTCTGACAAATGAGGCACCAGTGAAGTATCTTTGTGATAAATATAAGGGAAGTATCACAGAAATTATCTGTATTGTAACAAAAGAAGCAGAAGATACTGCCTGGGATGAATTTAAAGATATGGTTCGCCATGAAATCTCGAAAGAGATTAAGGTGATAAAAATTAAATATAATTTGAAAAAGAATTTTAGTAATAAACCATTAAATAAAATATTAAAACACATAGAATATAATGATAAGATTCTATTTGAAACAACAGGCGGTTTGCGTAATGATATCATGCACTTACTACTAATTAATCGCATCTTATTCTTAAAAGGTATTCAAAGTGTTGAAGCGGTTTACAGTAATTTTCAAACCAAAGCAATTGAAGATGTCAGCCATTTAATTACAATGTTTGATTTGGTAGGTGGGGTTGAAGAACTGATTTCAATGGGAAATGTTAGAGCATTGAGAAAGTATTATCTTAATCAAGAATCAGAAGATGATAATATGAATTATGTTCTTGATTGTATGGAAAGCCTAATAGAGACCATAACACTTTGTAAAACAGGTGTTATAGAAGCTAAAATAATAGAATTTCAAGATGCTTTAAAGACAGCACAAAACTCCAAGAATCCATTATTAAAACAACTATTATATATTTATCAGAATAAATTTGGAAGTCATATGGATATTTTAGATTTGGTTGAATGGTGTGTGGAAAGTGGATTATATCAACAAGCACTAACGGTGTATAATGAAAAAGTACCAATGTATATTATGCGAAATTTTCTTATATATGATGAGAAGGTATTACCAGAGTTACAAATAAAATCTTATGAGGATCCTGATACAGTTTTGTTTACAAGAGGATTTTTAAGTATCGGTAATCAGGATGGAATGCAAGGATTTAAGTCATATATATCACAGGAAGATATAAAAAATAAAATATTGAATTCAGATGATACAGGAATTGTCAAAGAATATAAGATTGGTATTTCTAATATAATACTTTGCTTAAATGCTATGTACAAATTAGGACAATATAACTCCGAATGGGAAAAATTTCTGCCAGAAAATAAAAAGAAATTAAAAGAAATTATGGTGATTTTTAAAGATTGTATTCCAACTGGAAAAGATAAAATGTTAAATAGGATTACCAAAATGAATAAGGATGGTCTGGAAATTTTATTAGAAACGAAAATGGTAGAAAACTACAGAAATGTATTTATTAAAACCATTGAAGGACTGGAACTCTATATTGCTTCATCACCTTTTCAACTGAGTTGTTCGGTAGAAATGATACAAGAATTATCACGTGATTATCTTTATATAAAGAATCTTAGAAATATGACCAACCATGCCAGTGATGAAAATGTTACGAATAAGGAAATGCATAGATATTTTGAAGAGTATAACTACATAAATATGGAAGAGATTACTTTGAAAGATATTGGAGAAGTACTGAAAGAGGCAGTTGCTAAAATTCGAAGTGCTATTCCTTTACAGGATAATCTAACATTGGAAGTAAATCAAAAGATGACAGAAATACAATCTGCAATTTTAAAAAGTAATAAAACAGTAGAAGAAGTTTTAACATTTTTATTGGAGAAATAAAAAATACAATAGTTGAATGAATACAAATTGCAATTTAACATATAGATGTTTCAATAAAATCGGTCAGTCTCAAAGTGGCTATTTTAAAGGATTTGCACGGAAATTACATTTGAAAAATATGCGAAAATATACTGAAATTTACAAAATTTTATTAAAAAGTCGGTGGATCTTTTGACTTAAACTCATGATTCACAGAAAAGCTGAAAAATGGGGAATTTCTAGTATTTCTTTTTTGAGACTGACCGACTTTTTTTGAAAATTTCTTGCGAAAAACGCAAAATTGTAGTATAAACAATATGACAATAGCAGAAATACTGTTGTAATACCTTACCTAAAAGGAATAGAGACGAAATATTTAGATAGAAATGATATATATATAAAACTATATGCAGTAATACCTTACCTAAAAGGAATAGAGACTAAACATACAATATATTAATTGAATGGTTATACCCAGTAATACCTTACCTAAAAGGAATAGAGATAAATTAAAATATATAAACTTATACTCATGATGTAATACCTTACCTAAAAGGAATAGAGACGATAGATTTCGAAGAGAAACATTACGCTCTGTAATATAATGTAATACCTTACCTAAAAGGAATAGAGACAATTACGACATCCAATTACCAACCCAACTTACAAAGTTATACCGTAATACCTTACCTAAAAGGAATAGAGACATTATTTAATTGTTAATATTATCATAATTTAAAATTACTTCAACTGAAACCACATTGGAGGATTCATTTGTATATAAGCCTAAAAGAGTGAAACTCTACCAAAATACTCACAATTATCTTGAAGTAGGATATTCATTTAGACGGATTTTCAAGTCATTGCACTATAGTCGTAAAAAAATATGCACATGGAATATATAACGATTTGTGCAAACGCACCTATTACCACCATTCTTTATTTTTCAAAATCATTGTGTGAATTAATCATATGCTTATTAATTAGTGTATAGATTGTTCTAGCCACAATAATTGGTTTGAATAATTCAGCAATATCTATATTTAAACTTCCTACCCGATTATTAGTTGTACACAAAAAAACAACTCTAATAGCTAGAGAAGTTTTTCCAATATTCTACAAATTCTGAAATTCTAATGCCGTCAATACCACAACTATCATGATTTTTCAATAGATTATCCTTGTCCAGTATCAATTCTAGTGAAATTCCCATACTTTTAGTTCCCTACTTTTCTATAGTATATTATTTATTCCTTGTATCACACCTGATTCTTCTTTACGGGTAAATTTTAACGATACTCTCTTACTATATATACATTTTATCAACTTCTGCTATTATTAATGGTTTTAGCTCGTTTGATTTGAAAAATTTTTTTAATTAATCCGAACAATTAAAAATTTGAACAGATAGGTAAGTATAAGAAGTAAAAAGTCTAGTTTGAAAAATAAATAAAAGGGGGGCATAGGGTATGTACAACTATGGATATGAAGAAGAGGCTATGAATATCAGAGATTCTGTTCGTGGAATTGTTACAGGTCAGAATAAAAATGGTGGACTGTATATTGATATACAGAACAACGAGGAAGGATATGGAGATGATGTTAGTATCATTTCTGCATTTGGATATTGGAGTGGTGTAGTAAATAGAGGCACAGAGGTACTATGCACAATTAAAAGTTGGGCAAAAGAAAATAAACGAGTTGCAGTTCGTGTTGATTCTGTAGATTACGGAAGTGAGGTAGCAGCATAGTAGAGAAATGAAAATTTTAGAAAGGAATTGTTAGAAAGGAAAGGTGATTAAAATGAGTTTCCAGTATAAACCTGTTTCATTAGTTGAATACAATCAGTTGCTCAGAGATTCTGTGAATGATTATCATACGCATGCTATGAATGATTCTAGTATGTGTAGAGAAGATGCAATAAAAACAACAGGAGAAATGGCTGAAAAATATTTAGATTCTGTAGAAGAGTTTCAGGAAGCACAGAATATACAGATGAATGATATATCAGCAGTTAACGAAAATATAGAGAGTGGTGATGTAGTTGTATCGGAAACAGATACTGTGGTAGAAAGTGATCTTACTACAAGTGAAATGAGTTCAGAAAATACAAATGAAATCTCTGAAGGAGAGGAGGGAATAGACGGAGGGGAAGATTGTGATGGTGG
Organism: Eubacteriales bacterium; assembly: GCA_044425705.1. Taxonomy (GTDB): domain Bacteria; phylum Bacillota; class Clostridia; order Lachnospirales; family Lachnospiraceae; genus JAWXVD01. The sequence goes on from JAWXVD010000027.1 coordinate 15,924, forward strand.
AATGGATTTGTAAGAAAAGGAGGTGTAAAGGTGTCAAATTATTTTGACAATCAGGATAAGTGGTCTTGGCAAATTTCAAATCAAGAAGCATTTGTGACAACAGATCATGGTAGTCATACACATACCATTGAAGTGACAGATGTACCTATAGGAGATATGAGTAATCATACAGGACAAGTTATGGGAGATGCACATAGAGCAGCATCTCATGATTTTAAAGATGGTAAGAGTTTGATAGAAGATAGGGGAAATAATATTTCTGATGAGAATATGGTGGAAAATATTACAGTGGACAATGTGGTTTGTAATAATCATATAGAAGAATGTTCTGTGAATGAGGCAATGGAAGGGGAAACGTTGGAGTGTGGGGAAGACTGTGAAGACGGTCTAGATATTTAGATAAGGAGAGTAAAAATGTCGTATCAATTTGGAATAGAGCTTCCTGTAAATGCAGGAAATAAAAGTAGAAATACAGGAATATATACACAAACATTGTTTGGGCAGGATATTCATCAAAATCCAGTGCCAACTTGGACTGCAAATAAAGAACATCATCCGTTTGTTGTGTTTGAAGATCCGCAGAATAGTAATAGGATAGGTATTAATAGGGAAATGCTATCCTGTGGATTCATAACGATTGCCGAACCAGGTGGTGGAAAAACAAATTTGTTGAATATGATTACAGCCAGACTTCTTGCAACACAAGGAGAAAATGACAAAATTATAATATTCGACACCAAAGGAGATTATTATAAAGAATTTGGCAGTAGAATTTCTCCTAAAAATCGAATCGTAATTGGTACAGGTAGTGAATATCAGAATATAGTTTCATATCACAATTTATTTTCAGAAATTATGCCAAGGGGAAATGATGGAAAACTGGTATACACAGAAGAAGTAGATGCTGATGCACTTGAAAAGGCAAAACAGCTTTATGCGGATATGCAAAGTGAAACACAACCTATTTTTCCATCAATGGCAGAGCAGATTATTGCAGGACTATTCATCTATTTTATTCGTACTTATTGGAAGACAAATCAATCAAAATTAAATAATAAGGAATTCATCCAACTAGTTTCAGGAAGTTCAAATGAAGAACTGAAAAAAATATTTGAGCTAGATTATATGAAGGATTACCGAAATTGTGCAAGTTATATTTCAGGTAAAGGGAATCAGACACAGGGAGTTAATAGTTATATTGGAACAGTGTTGCGAGAATTATTTGTTGGAGTGTTTGCTAATAGTAATCCCCAGAGAGAATTTTCAATGAGAGAGGTTGTGGAATCATCTGAGGGCAAAAAGGTTATTTTTGTAGAGTATGATCTTAGGAGAGGAGAAATACTGAAACCTATGTATGGACTGTTACTTGATAGTGCTTTGTCTAATGCCTTAGGTGGACGTCAGACTAATCGGAATAATGTTTATTTTGTCTTAGATGAGATGTTATTACTTCCTGAATTACGTCATTTAAGCAATGGACTTAATTTTGGACGTTCACAGGGAGTGAAAATTTTATGTGGATTGCAAAATATCTCTGGGCTAGCAGATGCGTATGGTGAGATAGGCGCCAAACGTATACTAGCTTCCTTTCAGAATCTTGTAGCATTCCAAAATTCTGATTATGACACAAGACAATTTCTGATGGAACGTTTAGGAAGAAATTATCAGAATACATCTTTTTCGGCACAACAAGAAAACATAAATATACAAAGAGAAGGATATATAGTAGAAGATTGGGATATTCTGTCATTAAAGTTGGGAGAGGCTATTATAAGCTTGAAAGATGAAAAGCCATTTTTATTCACAATGCCAAAATATAGATAAAAAACTAGGAGGAATAAATATGTTTGTAGGAAATAAAGGAATGATTATTCGAGAATGTGATAGAAGAAATATGGTTCGTAAGGTATGTAATGGTTATGTGGATCATACTACATTTTTCCGTGATATAAGAGGAGATTTGTTGATTTCGGGTTATGTAGCAAAAAATGTACTCCTGTTGGGAGAAATGATTACAGAGTATGCAAGAAAGGATGATTTACCAACTATTGTATTATCTACGCATACAGAATTATTTGAAAATCTTAGGGAAAGACGGCATGCAGGTGTAATTGATCGGATAATGATTTCTGATTCTATGGAGAGGAATTATCATCCATTCTATGGGATGACGGAACATCAGTTACTTTACTTTATTAATTTGATTGCAGAGGAACAAGGGTATCATCTTTTAATGGACAAAGTCTTGCAGTATGCGTCAGCGACTCTTCGTATTATTGCAACTACATATCCAATATCACTCCCAGCCCTTTGTCATTTGTTACAACAGGATGATGATTTCATTTCTTCTTATGCACTACAAAATGGACTTAGTAATGTGATTGCAGATACGATTAGAGCAAATCATGAGGCGGGAATTATACTTCGTCGTATATGTGAAAAATTAGAAAGTGTATTTGAAGGTGTTTATGTTACTGGTGCAGATACGAAATATAACTTTCAAAGTGGAGCACAGGGAAATGTTTCAGTTATGGCATTTGATTGTTTGTCTACCGACCCCAGAATTATGAATGCTTATCTGAAAGAAGAGTTGTTCTTTACATTAAAAAGAAATGTTAAAGTGCGTGTTGTAGTTGATGAAATTGATTTTTATAGTGAAAACGATGAATTATTAAAATTTTTATTTAAAATGAAAAGACAAGGAAAATTGGAACTCATTTTTGTATCTCAAAATGTTATGGAATCTGTTCATGATATGCAGTTAAGTTTTTCAAATGTAATACTTGGAGAACATGAGGAGCCAGTAATGACAGAAGAACTATCAAAGGCATTATGGGGAAGTTATTTGCATAATTATCCTGTACCAGTAATCGGCAAACCACCAGCATTGTTGTTCACCTTGAAATCTACAATACAGTGGCAGATTGCAACAGAAGAACGACCCAAAGTACGTGCAATTGATTTGTATCCTCGACAGGGATTGTTTATGAATGGATCGGATTTCCTTGCTTTAAAAACAGCAACCAATGAGAAAATCCACCTTATTTTATCTGAAAAGTTCATACCTACAGAATTGCAGTTTTTGATCAGTGGTCAAGATTTTTGTTGAATTTTTAAATTATAGAAGCAAATGATAGTTTTGCAATAGGAAAATTAAAAATATATAAACCACGTTTATAATATAGGAGGAAAGAATAATTATGATTAAAACAGAAAGATTTAAATTGTATGGTCAACTTGAAGAACAAGCAGAAAAAAGTGATGTTGAAGCATTTGTATATCGTAATGGACAGATTATTCCCGCAAGTGAAGTAGGGGATTCAATTACACCAATTATTTCGGGTACATCAGAACCAGTTTATGCCAGTTATTGGTATGAAAAAGAGAATGGTAGTCTGTTAACTTTTGAAAAAAATTGTTATTTTCAATTCATGAAGGAATATAATCATCCCCAGCAGAAATTGAATTTTTCATATGATAATAAGCGAAGATTTTGTGTGGATATTGCCCTACCGTTTAAAGCAGCACCAGATAGTGGATGGCGAACATTTAATTTTCATATTGTATATGATCATAATCATCCAGGTCGTGATGCAGATGGTTTATTTGGAGGTAGTATTAAGATTTATCCTCTTACAAAACTGAAACCAGGATTTCATCATATGATTTCGGATGCTTCAATGGGATGTCCTTATATTTGTCAAGTACGTGCAGCGAATAGTGAGGACGTTAATGGTTACACAGCAATGAAGAGAGTACTTCGATGGATTAATGTATATTCTGTATGGGAGAAAACAGGGGTAGATATTGACAAATAAAATGAGAGGAGAAAAATAAAATGATAAAGAATAAGAATGATGATTTTCATATTTATATTACACAGGATACTTTACGTGGAATTATGTTAGAAAAGGCAAGACATCCAGGTTTGGAGTGTATCATTCAGATGCCAGGACGGAGAATAGGCAATAAATTTTACTATAACATGGTTGCAGATAGTGGAATAAATGGGACATATAAATATGCCATGTGTGAAAAAGATCATAAATATTGCGATCATTTATCTTCAATGATTGCATCATACTATGATTTCCCTTATGAAGAATTGGTAGTATCTCAAATTCATTTTCATCCAGCACAATATAAGCATTTTAGTCAAGGAGATAATCCTTCTAACGCTAAACTGGCAGAACAGTTTGGGGGAGTGACCAATGGTCTAATGTGGATAGATCCAGAATTTCATATACAGTTCTGGTATATCGATCAAGAGGGGAATGAAACACCCGTTAAATATACAATTGATGATGAAATGGTTGCAGAAGCATTGCCCTTAAGATCACTTGATAATCTTAAAAAGTACATTGAAGACAATGAGATGGGTATTATTTTAAGACATAGTATAAATGCAACATCAATTTCAGCTCATAAGAGAGAGAATACCAATATGGGAAATAGAAAAGATAAAACAGTCATTTCGAAGATTTCTAATTTTTGTAAGCAGGCATTAGGAGAGGAGAAAAACAAAATGAAATACCAATGTGATAAAAAAAACGAATCTATAATGGAAAATGATTTTAAAAGAAATACATCTGAAGAGGGAACATCCGAAATAATAGAAGATAATGCATACTTTGAAAGTGCATGTGAATTACTTCGACCATATAAGATATTACTTCCAGAGGAATATCGTACGATTAAGTACATAGGTTGTCTTTTTGGATATTATATTTCAGAAACAAAAACTTTTCATGTAGTTACTGATAATTTAATTCAGTCTAGAAATGATACAACGTTGATTGGAAAATCATATCAGAGGCAGGAGGAATTTAATACAGATATGAAGGAAGCACCTTATATGCAGTTGGTATGGACAGAAGAAGGGGCGGTAATCAATGTATCAGGGAGTGAAGATGCAAATGTGATTATTGAGTATTATTCTTTACAGAAAGAATTGTTTTCAAGAAATACAGGGATTCTTGAGGCATCTCAGATGTTGGATAAACAAGCAATTATTCCTGGTCTAGGTTCGGGAGGATTTTTTTTAGGACTAGAATTGGTAAAAGCAGGTATTGGATCACTGATTGTAGCGGATGATGATGTATTTGCCTATCACAATATTTGTCGTCATGTTTGTGGTATTCACGATGTAGGACATTTTAAAGTTGATTTATTTAAAGAAAGAGCTGCAGATATTAATCCTAATTGTCTGATATATACATTTAGAGATCTAATTCAGCAAGTGGATCCGAAGGTATTGGAAGAGATTGTTTGGAAGAAGTCAATTATTCTTTGTTGTACAGATAATCGTCATGCAGGATATATTTGTAATGCTTTGTCAGATAAGTTTCATATTCCTATGGTTGATGGTGGATGTGGAGTACGAGCATCCACTGGTGAAATATTTTATTATAAACCAGATTCAGGTATGGCTTGTTACACATGTGCGTATGGAGAAGATATAGGAAGGGATCATAGTAATCAAAGTGTTCGACGAAAGTTTTATGCAACAGAATCTGAGCTAGAAAAACTTCATTTTCAACCAGGAATGTCACTTGATATTGGTTTGACTTCAATTTTTCAAACAAAACTGGCAATTGATTTACTAATGGAAGATGAGGAAGGGTACGTACCGAAACTATTGCCATATATTAATCAGTGTACGATTTTACTGAATTATCCAGTGGATCAAGAAGTTAATCCGTATATGCAGTTATTTAATCGTAACGGAAAGACATTGCGTCCTATGATCTGGAAAAGTGGATGTGCTGAAAAAAATATAGAATGTAGTTATTGTAATCAGTAGATACATATATGGGGAGGTATATATGGAATATGTATTGAAAAATGGAAAAAGGTACTATAAAAATAAAAATGGAAGTTTAATTTTGGACAATGATTCTCAGGCAGATGCTGATAGAAGAGAGCAAAAATCAGTTACTTCGTACAGGGGTAGTATGTCTAATTTGTCAAGCAGTAGGAATACATCACCTTCTAGCTATAGCAATGCTATACCTCATTCCAACAAAAGTGCTACTCCATGGGTAGTACTTGCCATTGGTATTATTGTGCTTATGTTAGTAGGAGCTATTATGTATAATCAGACACATGTATCAATGGCAGAAAGGTATATTGGTGAATTTATGGAAGAAAAGAGAGCTGAAACACAGCAAATAGAAACTGATATAGAGAATACAGAGCTAGAAAACAAATAAGAATATGAAAAATCAAACATAGAACTTGTTAATATGTATCTTCAATAGAAAGGATGAAAAATATGAAAAATCTTGAAAGAGAATATATTGCAATTGGATTTGATGATGATAAATCGAAAATTACCCCCGTTATTTGTATGAGTGGCTCTAAGGGAAATGAAAAAGTGATTCAGGAAGTGGAGAGCATTAATAAAATATCAGTTTATCATATTGATTTTGTTAAGCAAATTACAGAAAATATTGGAAATATTCCGTGGCCAGATGTTAATATGACATCGGATATTGTGATTCGATTTGATTTGGAAAAGAATGAGGGAACTGTACAGATTAAGGAGTTAGATCAAGTATGGTCATATTCTGTAGTAGAAAAGAATAATTTGACTGAACCAAAAAAGAAAACAAGTGAGACATCCCAGATAAATTTAAATAAAAGGACAATAGTAGACAAAGATAAAGTTAGGCAACTTGAGCAGGAAAAGGACATAAAGATTCTATGGCCGGATGAGCTTGCAACGGAACTCAGTCATAATGTTTTTGGACAAGACGAAGCCATTAAGGTAATTAGTGAAATTATAGCAACAAACCTTCGACGCAAGAAACCAGAGGTAGAAGTGCTCGTTTTGTTTGGGCCAACGGGTGTTGGAAAGACAGAAACAGGAAAGGCATTGCCATCAGCACTTGAAAAACTGACAGGACAAGAATATGGTTTTCAACAGATAGCGATGAATCAATATACGGAGGCTCACAGCCTTCAGCAATGGTTTGGGTCTCCACCTTCTTATGTAGGTTATCAGGATCCTACAATTTTTGAACCATGTAGAACCAATCCTTATCAAGTATTTCTTCTTGATGAAGTTGAGAAGAGCAATGATCGAATCTGGACTGGTCTTATGGAATGTTTTTCTAATAGTTCAGTAAAGCTTGCTGACAACACAGCACCAATTGATTTATCGCATACAATTTTCATTCTTACTAGTAATGTACCTATCGATATGCAGGTTTACAATATAGCATCTTCATTTCAAAAAAAAGAGCTTTGTAGAGATGCATTAACGAGAACATGTGGTCATCCAGAAGTGGCAGGAAAAATCGGAAACTGTCTTGCTTTTCAAGATTTGGCAAGAGATGCGGTGACGGATATTGTAACAAAGTTTGTGGCCCAAGAACTTGAAAATAATGACATGGAGTTGGAACATATTGATGAATATTTGATGGTAGAGCTAAAAAAATTACACAAGAATAGTAAGTATGGAGCACGCAGTATTAAAGATGCTATAAGAACAGCATTGATATTTACAGCTTATGATAGAGATATTGATAAATATAAGGGGAAAAGAGTTGATTTATCAGGTGATGTGGAGCATATTATAATTAAAGTGATTTCATGAAAGGATACAGATATGATAAATAAATTTATTAATTGTACGAACCATTCTTCTACAATGTGGGGAGAAAAACAAAAAGCATGTGCATTGGATATTGGTGAAATTACTGACTATGGGTTTCCAAATGTGTTACCGACCCTGAAAGAGAAAGAAATAGAACGATTAGCACTAAAAGTAGTTGGTGATTTAATCAAAATGCAACCAAAAGCAGTTTTATGTCAAGGAGAATTTACGTTAACTTATGCAATTATAAATGGTTTAAAAAGGGCAGGAATTCGTGTGGTTAGTGCTTGCAGTGAACGTATTGTTAAAGAAGAAATAGACGAGGAAGGATTACAGAAGAAAATATCATATTTTCAGTTTGTTCAATTTAGGGAATATTAAGGAGCTATAAATTCAGTGATTAAACAAATGAAGTTATAGATGAAAATTTAATGTGATAGCAAAGCAATGAAATTAAAAATAGGAAGGAAGATAGGTAGTTAATATGAAGAAATTTATTACAACCATTGCATTACAAAGTGCAGAAAATTTAAAATTGGTAAATTATGAGGTGCAAGGAAACAGTAAGTTAGTAGAGGGAGCAAAAGAGGCAACATACTTTCCTATTATCCCAGTTTTAAAGGGATATGTTGAAGAAGGAGAAGAAATTGGAGTGGTTGCAATTGTATTTGATGACCCCAGTTGTGAGAGTAATTATTCAGCATTTGAAAAATGTGTGAATCAAATCGTAGAACAAAAAAATCTTAGGTTAAAAGGTGGAGTTACAAGAGTTAATATATCTATGAATCAGGAGGTAGACATACAAGTAGAAAATTTTAAAAAAATAATTGATGTATTGGAAGATAATGATGAATTGTATGCGTGTATTACTTATGGAACGAAAGCGCATACGTTGACTTTCAAACTTGCATTACAATATGCGGATAGAATTAAATATAATACTTATATTTCATGTGTTGTATATGGTCAAATTATAGACAGGGTTAAAAGTACAGGGCGTATTTATGATGAAACAGCTTTATTTAAATTGGATGAAATAGTGAGAGTGTTAGCTGATCAGAGGACAGAAAATCCAGAAGAACTGATGAAGAAGATACTTTCGGTTGAATAGGAGATGAGAAGATGTTAGATAAGATAAATATACCAGATTATGAACTGCAGAGATTGAACAAATTAGGTGAAGAATTATACTATTTGACAGAACATGATACGTATAGAAAAAAAGCCATTTATAATGAAATATGGACGATTGTTTATTGCAATTCAAATGTGACAATACAAATAGATGGGAAAATTTCATCAGTAGAAACAAAAAATGTATGCACTAGTGATATAATAAATACTTATATGGAAACAAGATTATCACAGTATAAATTATATGATGAGAATGGAAAGAAAAATTCATTGGTTGCACATATCAGATTTTGCAGTCCTAGAATTGCAGCAACTTTATATATAAAAGAACAAGGACTTAAGCTGAAATCCAAAGAAGAAAGAAAACAAGGAGAAACGAAGTATGTGAATAAGTTGAACGTTGTTTCACTATCACGAGGAGAGAATGAAAATGATAGTGGGATGTATAGTGATAAAAATTTAGAATACGCAATTCCTGATATGACACTAAATCCAGAAGTTAGAATGATATATAGTGAAGAAGAGAGGAGTAATAAGTATGTTTATGTATTGAGTGCGATGGTATTAAACTTATATGCAACAGGTATGAGAACGATTGGATCACAACAAATTCCATCAACTGAAAAAGGTATGTTTACAGCATGTAAAGTTTCTCCAAGTAAATATAAATGGTGGAAGTTGTTTTTTACGGAAGATATGACAAATATATTAAAAGAAGTGACTCTTACTACTCGTTATGAAAAAGAAGTTTTTCAAGCACTGAATACAAAATATCTAGATTTTTTTATGTCTAAAAATTGTAGAACCTTTGGAGAAATAGAAGAGACTCATTTGAAACTGGAGTGTGAAGTGATTCCAGGAAGCACGGTGGAAAGGGAATTAAAAGTACCAATAAAAAGTCAGGTATCTTTTGAATTTTTAGCACAACCCAGTGAAGATAATAATAAGCCTGCTAAGTCAGTACGTTCAGAGCATAGAACACAATATAAGAAATATATTAGTAATGGATTGCAGAGCATAGACGAATAAGTGGTTTATGAGAGCAAAAATGATAACATAATAAGTTTTTATAAAAAAGTTAGTATACAACAGTATGCTAACTTTTTTTGTGAAAATTATTAATTTAATCCGAACAAATGAAAATTACAGCAGATATAAGGGTATAAGAATAAAAAGATTTGATTTAGAATAAACAAGCATTAAAAAAAGTTACTAAAATATCCGAACAGTTGTAATTTGTGATGGATATATAAGTATAAAGAAAAAACGAGGAGATAGGACGATGAAACACTTGAGAAATATTTTTGAAACAGAAAGCTATAGGGGGACGGGAATGAAAACCGTATCAAATGCAGTAGTAGTAACAATTGTTTTAACAGCAGTTTCTATTTTGGCAGCAACTTATGTAATTGCAAATTTTGGAGATTTGACTGCTAGAATCGCAATAGGGATGGCGAATTTTTTATCATCTGGCTTCTTAGTCTTAATAGCGGTCATAGCGATTATTTACTTTATTATAAAGTTAAAGTGGAAAATATGGAGAAGCTTTTTAGGATGGTAAATAAGTCTGTTAAAAAGGGATTATTAGATGTATTGTTTCTTAGGAGAAAAATGTGTTAGACCGAGCGAAAGAAATGAGGATTATTAAGATGGATTATCAGGTAATAACAGTAGGGGATATAATCAAAAGATTTTTAGTGGGTTGGGTAGTTTGTGGTTTTATTCTTGTAGTTGTGAGTTGTATTAAGTATAAAGAATTTATTATTGCTGCATTTGTAGACAATATGTGGACATGGATTAATATTGCGATGCCAGTATTGATTATGATTTTTGGTTTCAAGTTACTATTTAAATCTGTAACGTGTTAAATAGTAGATGTTATTAATGATAAAATAATCGTGAAAGAGGGAGATAAGATGATACACGAGCAAAGCGATATTACCAAACTTAATATTATTCAGAGGGAGGAGACAAACAGAGTGGACAAATCAAATTTGCGTAATAAGAGATTAAAAAAGTTGAATAGGGGAAAACTAAAATCCCTTGGTATTATAGAGAAAATAAGCATGAAATATGCTGGTTGGGTAGATGGCAGAAATGGATTTCTGCGATGTGATATAAATGGAGTATGGCAATCCAGTATTTTGAAACACGAAGTAGATTCTTATGAAGAGTTTTTATCTACTCAGTTTGGCTTATTAAAAGTTGAGGAAGAGGATGAGTTTAAGCAGTTGAATATTCTATTTGATAAAGTGAATCCTTTAAGAAAAAAGCTTTCTACGGCTCAACAAGCTTTGTCTAGTGTGTTGAAAGAAGAATTGGACTTGACCTTGCGTAAAGAGGGAGAAGAGAATCTTACTGAAACTCATATTACAGCAAGGAGAAATCGTGAAAGAAGTGCATATGTGCATTCGTTTCGAGAAGAGGTACGAGGGTATGAAACACAGCTTTCTATACTTATAGAGGATATATTTGAGAGATTGAGCCAGGTGAAGGAAAGTTTTGACTCTACCTTGCAAATAACTAATCGACTGCTTCTACATCATCAGAGACGAGTAGATGTTTACTGGCGTTCAGCTATGTATTATATACCAGAACTTCCTGCTTTTGCAAATGTGATATTCAGTAATGTGTCAGAACAAAAATTTGCGGATCATTATAATGAAGTAGTAATAAAAGCTGAAAAACTTCGGGTTGAACTTGAAAATGAGTTAATGGAGGAAATTTAAATGTTTAGAAAAAATGGGAATAAAAGTTTGTATAATGAGGTTACTGACTGTAGACAGATTGTGTATGATTTTCGTCGTAGAAATCACGAAATGTTTGAGAATTATAGGGCTGTCAGGTATAAAAAAAAACCAGAGTATAATTTGGAAAAATTGAAGGAAACAGATATAGAGATCTTAGAAAAACTTATTCAGACAAATGCTGTAGATGCAGGGAATCGGAATTGTTTTGTGGAGAGGATTCTAGGAACTGTACGAGATGAGATATGCTATTTAGAAGATCAATCGTTAGATCATGCCGATTTTTATGAAAGACAAGAAGGTAATATGGTGATACATAGTGCTGACATTGGAAAGATTCTTGAAATTTTGAAAGAAAAAGAGCTCAATATAGCACAAGAACATGAACACACACAGGAACTTTGGGATAAATATTGTGGACAGAACCAGAAGGGAGTAACTAAATATGAAAAATAATAATTGTGTTATAAAAATGAATTGTGGTGGGGAATTGATTCAAAAAGATTTTGATAATGACACAAAGAATAAATACAAGGTAGATAGTCTATTTATGTGGGGACCAATACCATGTTTACTGATGATAGTATGTATTGGTATTGATATTGCTTTTTTTTACAGTTTATTTGTTAGAATTTCTTATGATGCTCCTATTATGATAGTATTCGAGGTTGCAGGATTAGCTTTTGCAGCGGATTTTGTTGCAGTATATGCAGGGATTCTTTCCAAAGAAATAAAGCAAGGTCTTAGTAAGGAGCGTTTAAATTTATGTTTATTATTAGGGATTCCAGCTCTCGCACTTATTATTAATGGTATACTTAGAGCAACCACCATGTCGATTGTATCTGTAAATGGAACAATAGATGCGGCAACAATTGCATTAACCATTATTGCAATCGTAACACCAGTTTTTACATCTATAGGAAATTTTGCTATTAGTTATCAAGCATATGATCCTTTAGGAAAGAGAATGTGTCGAGAGGAAATGGCCATTGATGAGCTTAGAGACTTTTGTAGACGATTAGAAGCTATTCAACAAGAATGTAATGATTTTAATGGAGAAAAGTTGATGGAGAGAGATAAAATACATTTTGAAAATGCTAAAAAAGAATGTATTAATGATGGATTAATACGTATTAACAATGTAGAGATGAAACTTATGGAACATTTGGGTGATCCAACGACCACTAATTTATTAAGCCAGTCTAATTTTACCGAAATTATTAGCAGATTGAAAAATGAACTTACAGGTTTGCAGGAATTAAGTGTTTCAGAAGATTCACATCAAGTTACGGATGAAGAAAATATTGTCAATTTTGCTGAAACGGCATAAACATAATTGTTGAATCATTAAGTATGTGAGCAGATTGATGTAGAGAAGCTATACAATTGGTTCTGATAAGGATATGTCCTATACGGGATATGTTTACAAAATGAGTGATAGGATTGTTGTGAGAAAAGGATGGTTATTAAAATGAAAAAACAATTGGTTAAATTTATAGTATTGATTATGATAGTTATTGTTATTTGTGGCTTAACTGGATGTAGTAATAAAGATGAGGGGGAAGGGGCAGAGAAGGAGAAACCAGCAGTGGCATATGTGATTGGTCACACTGCAAATGCAAAGTGGATTGATTCTACAGCTCCGATTTTACAAAATACAATGATAGATTGTGCTGAAAATTATGGATATGCATCTATTATAAGAGTAGATGGTGAACCTGAAATTGTTGTTATAGAAGATCTTGACATAGATGAACAGTATAAAAATGCAGCCCAAGAACGTCTGAAAATAGATGCTTATAACAAAGCGACAAACCTGTTAGGCATAATGGATGAGATATTTGCCATTTATCCCGAGGTTGATTATCTAGAAGGACTTCGTTGTGCAGCTGCCTCTCTTCAAAGTATTGATGAGAGCTATACTTCCAGAACTATTATTTGTTGTGGAAGTGGTTTATCAACATCAGGATATATGAATTTTAATAGTGGTCTTTTAAATGCAGACCCAGTTGTGCTTGTGGAAATGTTGAAAGAGAGAGAAGCATTACCAAATTTGAACGGCATCACGGTATATTGGCTTGGAATTGGACAGACTATAGAACCACAAGAAAAATTGACTCAAAAACAAATAATACAGTTGGAAAGTATTTGGCAAACTGTAATTGAAGCATCTGGTGGGGAATTTATTCCTAATGACTATATTACTGTAGAAAGTGAAATTGAACAGTGTGACAAACTACCTACGGTCAGTATAGTTGATATTCCTTCTGAGCAACCTATTGTTTTTGAACCTGAGATTCTAGAAGGGAGCATATCCACGGTTTTTGAAGAACCAATGATACTTGGAGAAAGTCAGATTGAGTTTGTTGGAGATGAAGCGAGTTATCTGTATCCAGAGGTAGCATTGGATACTATTCGACCAATTGCAGAGTGCTTAATAGCAGATGAATCAATAAAATTGTTACTGATTGGATCAACAGCAGGAGATGTTACCAACGAAGCTACTATTCAATTATCTCAGGATAGAGCTGATGCAGTAAAAAATTCTTTGGTTAATCTTGGAGTGTCTGAAGGAAGAATTATTTCTGTCGGCATGGCATGTGAAGATCCTTGGCATATTAAAAATGTAGGATATGAGGGCACGATGGCCAGTAGTAACAGAAAAGTTGTTTTAATAGATGCAGACACAGAATTAGCACAAAAAATCATCAATGAATATAATTAAAAAAATCTAAACTGTAAACTTTAAAGATATAATATTGGGGGATTGTATGTCACAGCAAAGAACGGAAGAAAATAGATTGAAGAAAGGGGAAATGTCCTTATTTTTACATTATGGGAAATTCTAACTTCATATCTTGGGACAGAAAAAGCAAAAGAAACAATAAGAATGGGATTTATTAGAGATAAATAATTGAATAATTTGTGCATATGTAGTCTTATATTACTTATACGTAAGTATATCCTATCATCTTAGGAAAATAATTACTGATATTTATAAAAAGCTATTGATGAATATCGGTAATTATGTTAAAAGTAGTAGATAATACATAAGGGAGACAAGGAAAAATGAAAAGACTAAGAATTTTAAATAATCCAATATTACCCGCAGTAATAGGTATCGTTATTGTGCTGTTATTTGATTTATTAAGCAATGTTACAAGAAATCTTGCATATGGTTACAATCAGGAAATAATATACAACTTAATTGAATTTTTTGTAACAGGTGTGTTGTCATATAGTGGATATGTAATAGTTTCACAAATATGTTATTGGAATAGTAAATATCATATAATAACTTTCAATCATGTGATGAAAGCAGTAATAAGGTTGTTTTACGTGATTCTTCCAATTTTTTTAATAGTTCAATTATGCGGTATATATTTTGGGAATACATATTATATAGGCTATTATTTCTTTTTCATATATATTTTTTTATTATTTCCATCCCTTTGTGGAATGGTTCAAAAAGAATTGAAAATTTATGATGAAATTGACTATATAGCAGTGGTTAAGGTTATCTTAATTTCAAACTTGATAGCATATATATTCTTGTATGAAATAGATTACACAGGTATTTTATTCATGCCAATCCTACAGGTGATGTCGGTTATCACACTAGTGATGAATCAAAAAAAGAAAAATACAAAAAGCATATTGCTTGTAAGTGTCTTATATACTGTCTGGTGTTTCTTAATCGCCATGATTCATTATCACCATAACAGCATAACGTATGTAAATTTATTTTTAAACTATAAAAAGAATATACCTCAAATTTTATATGTATTAAGAAATGCATCTATTGTGGGAAATACGCCTATTTTTACAGAGTCAAATAGTGTAGGTGATGTTATTTCTTTTGGTAGCAATCAATTGTGTATGGTATTATATTATTTTGGTTGGTTAGCAATGTTAGGATATATCACACTATTAGTTATTTTAATGGTTGTTTTGTATATATGCTTAGGCAATAAATATAGAATATATAAACCGTTTTATTATGTATATCAATCTATCTACATATATTTTGTGATTCGTTGTATTTTAGGTGTTTTATACATTTTAGGAGTAGGATTTTTACCAGCATCGTTTCCGATTAGTGGAGACTGGATTGATGTAAGTTGTGTCATTTTATTGTTGTGCTCACAATATGAAAATATGTCTATTCAATCAGAACTGTCTAAGCAGAAGCATCAAACCATCCTAAATGAGGAGGGAATGTTTTATTTTAGATTAAAAAGGGATGGTTTAAAAGATAAAATGAATAGAATAGAAGTATGAAAGTGTGGAAGAAATTGAGAATCTAATAGAATTGTCAAACTATAAGTAAAAATTTTATGATAGTCTGTTGAGAAAGAACTTAGCAGGCTATTTTTGACCAACAATAGTTTTCTCCAAACTAACAGGTATAATTTTCTCCAAATGGCAAAAAATAGTGTTATAGCAATATGTAAAAATAATGCATAGCATAATAATAAAGGCCAACAGGAAGGGGAGAAAATAGTGTGAAAAATAAGATTTTTCACACGGCAATTTGCCTCTCCGAGCCAAAGTTGCCATACTAAGAGAAATAGGAGGTTATTGATATGAAAGCAACAGGTATAGTACGAAGGATAGACGATTTAGGACGTGTGGTAATCCCAAAGGAAATTAGACGTACCTTAAGAATTAGAGAAAGTGATCCATTGGAAATTTTTACTGATAGAGAGGGAGAAATTATTTTAAAGAA
>JAWXVD010000164.1:0-6305 GCA_044425705.1 Eubacteriales bacterium
ATTTTGCTGAATACCCCGATTTTTTATACTTATCATAGGTTTCTTTTGTCCTTGCAAATTGGAAGATATGTTTTTGTAAAAGGGCATTTTCTGTCATGAGTTTTTCTGCATTTTTTATTTGTTCTCTATGAGAGGAAAGTGCCTTATTTATAGCGTCAGCCTTTGCTGATAATTCAGCATAATCAAGTAAATTGTTTTCCGTTAAATAGTTGATAGCTTTTGCCATTTGTTTAATGTTATAGGTCTTAGCCCAGCGTTCATATCCTTTGCCTTTTTCGGTTAAAGCTGTTTGTAAATCTATTACCAAATTCACTGTTTTATCTATCTTCGGTTGCCTTAATTTTGTTGGTTTATGTTCAGCTTTACCCTCAATAACTGCACGAATATCAGCTTCTAAATATCCATCTTTAAGCGAACGCAACCTTATACATTTTTCTTTGCCTGCACCTACAAAACCTAAATGCTTTCCGTACTTTACGGCATATCCTTTATCACGCATTTTGCTTAAAAATTCATCAAAAGAAGATGGCTTTTCTGATAGAATATCATCAATATCTTTTTTTAATTGTTCTCTTTGATTGAGTGGCTTTTCATCGCCTAACCACTCACCATAATGCTTAGATTTATCTTTTGGATCATCAACGATTGATAGGTCGTTTCTAAGACAAAGCAGGTCACTAATTTTCGCAATCGCCTTTGCCGAGTTCCAAAAATTCCTGAACTTATATTTGCTATCAAGTTTAGTTGAATTCCATATAATATGATTGTGTATATGAGCCTTGTCGATATGTGTTGCGACTATAAAAGCGTGCTGACCTTTTGTGATTTTTTCAGCTAATTCATAACCGATTTTGTTAGCAAGCTCAGGTGTTATCTCATCAGGTTTAAAGGCTTGTCTTACTTGATATGCAATGACATCATCGGCTTGTTCTCTGCCTGTCTTTTTAGCATAAAGTTTCTTGGATAAGAGAAATTGTTCATCAGCAATATCTGCATCACACATATAGCTTGAAACATATTCACCATTATTTGTTTTGGCTGGATTTGTAATATAATCAATGCGAAGTTTTAAGCACTTAGCCACTGATTTTCCCTTGTTTTTGTGCATAGGAATTATACGAGAAGTTGCCAAGATACCACCTCCTTTGCTTTCTAGTATTCGTAAATTATTGGATTGTCTGTTGTTTTTTTAAACGTAAATTCACTGTAGATTTTCTGTTTTTCATAGTCCGTTTTGCTTTTATAAATTAGTACATTTAATTCCTCAGGATAACCATTTGTGTCAAAAGAAAATCTAATACCATCTAAATTATTGTCAATATATTTTTGGCTAATTTCATCAGCTAAATCATCAATGTTTATTTCAGAAAAATCATTGATGATAACTGTTATATGTTGTGTATATCCAGCACTGTGATGGCTTGAACGACTTGATACAACTTCTATTTCACCATTATCAATCACTATATATAAAATATAAATCACTATCAATATGAGTATAACTAGCCTTTTTCTCAAATACTAACCTCCCTAAAATTTTTGATTTGCAATACAATTATAAATAGTTTTTTGTAACCTTTTAGCGTGTGCCACTGCTTTGTAAGCACCTCCATGATCACGGGTGATATAGCAGATAATAACATCACTATTATCAACCATAAGAGTGTTTCTTTTGTCTATTGCAAAGCGTTTTACAGCAAACTCTAATCCCTCAAAATATATCGTGCCATCATACCACTTCGATAGGGCAATATTATCTTTTTCTAAGGGCAGGTAAGCAAGAGCTAGATACAGTTTTATATGGGGATATTTCTTGCGTATATCTATCATGACAGATGTTACTTTGCTATCAAAATTGCCATAACCTCCAACATAAAAAACGGTTACTTCTAATATGTTAATTGCATACTCAATATGTTCTATTAACTTTTCATCAATATTGTCATATAAGTACCTATGCCCAAAGAACGAGCAAGTTTTCATCAAATCACCTCGCATAACTTTTCACATATATCATACCATATTTACAATTACTTACGCAAGTGCGTATACGCACAATCGTAAAAATTAGTAAAATTATATAGGGTGATAAAATGCAAATTAAAGAAGCAATCGTATTGAAATTTAAAGCAATATGTGAAGAACGAGGTATGGCACTAAATCAGTTAGCCACATTATCAGGCGTGACACCATCAACAGTATATTCAATGGTTGACAAGTCAAGAAAAGATTTGTCGGTAATCACTGTTAAAAAGTTATGTGATGGATTAAATATTTCTATTGACGAGTTTTTCAATGATGATATATTTCGTAAATTAGATCAAGAAATACAATAATTACTTTTTAGTGTTCGACCAAGTCACACATAAATGCTTTCAAATAGCCTTTGATGTCTTTTACGTCTTCGGCTATTTTTTCTATGTCATTTTCATAGATACTGCCTGTTTCATTGGCTCTTTTTGCAAGTTGATTTACATTATGTCCTATGCGTGAAAGTTCCATAGAAAGCCTATTTAAAGGCTCTGTGTTAATTTCTATCATGTAGCCATATATCGCCATTCTGCGAAGATAAGTACCTAAATCATTTACACCAATGAGGTGCATTTTTTTCTCTATAATATTTCGTTCTTCCTCTGTTACACGAAAGAAAACAGGGGTGTTTCGTTCTCGTTTTGCCATAAGTTCCTCCAAAATAAAAAGACCACCTTACGGCAGTCTTTAAAATTATTTATATTGTTTTCATTTTCATTGTAAGTGTATCTATTCCATTCAGTAGCCAGTGTGCTACTGCAAATAGTCCGTAAGGACTAAATATAAAACAGATGATATATCCACCGAGTGCCTGACTAAAGGGGATAAAATCAAAGAGTAATATCAGCGTTATATATGCTGCCATTAGGTATGCAAGAATACTGATAAGACCACCACTAACAAAGGTTAAAAATCTTAAAAAGTTACTCGCTATTCCTAAGATTAGTGCGAATGGAAAGAGTGTGATTTTTAATAAAATTCTCATTGAATGTCCTCCTTGTTTATATTTAAAGTTTACCACATTAAAGTGTTAAAGTCAATCTTTTGAACGACAAAAAAATATTAAGGGAATAGTGGTAAATTTGTCACTATTCCCTTAATTTAAGTCTTAGATTGCGATACTTCCTTTATCGTGATTTTGTTCCTTAGAAAAAGTGTTTTCTGCTTTATCAGTAGTGCTAATAGTTTTTAGTTTTTCAAGCACCGACGGTCTTTTTTCAGAAGTTTCCGTTTCTTTTTCCTTAGATTTTTTCTCCTTGCCAGTGTTATCAAGTTCTTTGTTTAGCTGTACTAAACGAGCCGATTTTTCTTGATATTCACTTTCTTTAGGGAAAGGACGTTTGCTTTCTTCATCTGCTGACCTCATTTCTGTTTGCAGTGTAGAAAGCCTTGCTTCTAAGTTTTCAATTTTTTTATCAAAACCATCTAGCAAGTTAGCAACACGAGATACATTACCAGTAACGCTATTTTCTAGTTCAGTTATCTGTGTTGTATGTCCTTTAAGTGCAATTTTAAACTTGCTGTTATCCATAAATAATTTCATTTTAAAGCCACGATATTCGCCTAAATCTACTTGTTCATCAGGATTTTTAATTTCCTTACAAGCTGCTATAATGGCTTCACCAGCAGTTTTTCTTTCGGTATGGGTAATACCTCCAATTTGCATTTTAAAGTTGTCCTCGCTTGTTACAGCACCCACACTGCCATCTTCATTTTTACTTTCAACTAGCGTTGACATAGGGTGTTTTGTAATGGTTTGTAAATCTGCTTTTAAACCCACAATTCGTTCTTCGGTTTTCTTAATTTCAGTAGGATAAAACTTGATAACTCTATCCTCCATTTCATAGCAGTTGCTTTGATGAGAAGAACGCATAAGTTTTAATTTTGCTACCCCGACATCTAAATCCATTTTTTCCTTAATTCTGTCATCGCCTGTTGCAAGAGCCTTAACCTCTGCATAAGAAAGAGCAGTAGCATCAATATCATCAGCAGAACGAGCAGGAGATTTACTTGTAAATATCTGCCCAAATACGGATAGGTAAAACTTTGATATAATCTCCATCTTTTCCCCCCGTTCACACCGTGCATGCGACTTTCACCGCACACGGCGTTCCATCGATTATTATGTTGTTTTAGTTAAAGTAAACTTACACTCTTTCGAGCAACGATTAAATTACAATTTCAAAAAGGTCGGCTTCTTTTCGCAAATTGTTTAGTTTTTGTAACTGAATATTTGTTAATTGCAGTTGTGTTAGGCAGTTTTGAATGGTCTCTTTTGTAGTTGCATGTATTAATTTATGGACTATATGATGAACGATAGCAAGGTTTCTGTATTTGTCTGTTCCACCTAAGTGTTTAGGTTTCTTGTGGTGGCAATGAATTTCCTTTAGTTCTAGCATTTTACCACTCACACTACATTTTCCATGTTGTGCTGAATATAATGAAAGTCTATTATCCATATACTCAACACTTCTATTCCCGTCATTCGCCCTCATTAAAGCGTGCAATATTCTTGTATTGATTTGCAGTTTTTTATGAATTTCTTCTCTTCCGTCAGGGGTATATTTGTTAATTGACCTCTTTTTCCACATTGGATTTTTATGTTGCACATAACCGACAGGTATTAAAGGCTTGTCTCCTACAAATCTAATCTGTGCACTTTTCCCGTATTGACTTTTAATATATCGAAATCCATATAAATCACCTTGTTTGGTAATTCTTTTCCTAAGCCTATTTTTGTGTACTGCAATCATTACACGAGATATTTCTGCACAATCCAAATTTATATGTGTAGCAATTTTATAATAATTATGCAAGCCAGATACTGAAGCATTGTAGAGATTTACAAACATCGCTTCTTCAGAATTATCTTTGGCATGTGACATCCTAATAACCAAAGTTTTAAGCCTATCCCTACTTTTATTTATTGCTTTATCACACATGTGTGACTTAACTACATAAGAATTACCTTTTTCTACTGCCTTGAGTTTAAACCCTAAAAATTCCGAATAACAATTTTTCAAATTGACAACTTTTGATTTTTCTTCGCTAATTTCAAGCTTGAGCCTTTCGGCAAGCCATGTTTTTACAGCAAAGAAAGTTTTGTTTGCATCGTTTTTGTTGCGACAGAAAATCTTAAAGTCATCAGCATACCTTACAATATGCATCTCTTTTAACTTTCCACGTCTAAAAGCACGATAAGCGTTACCACGATTCATAACCCCTTTATTATTGGGATAATCTGGTACTGTATGTGCAGGCATCTTTTCCCATTGACTAGCTACCCACCAATCCAATTCATTTAAGACAATGTTGGATAGTAGCGGTGATAACAGTCCACCCTGTGGTGTCCCCATCGTAGGGTAAATCACTTTACCACTTGGCAATTTAATAGGTGCTTTCAGCATTTCTTTCACAATACAAATCAGCTTTTTATCTCTAATTCCCATTTGCCACATTTGCTTAATGAGCTTTGCATGGTTAACATTATCAAAGAAGCCTTTAATATCTACATCTACAACAAAATGAAGGTTATTCTTTTGTATCATGACATAGCTTTGTGCAATAGCATGTTCGGCTCCTCGATTAGGTCTAAATCCATTGCTTCGTTCATGAAACTTAGCTTCGCATATTGGTTCAAGTACTTGTAACAAACATTGTTGTACAATTCTATCCCACATGGCGGGTATGCCTAGTGGTCTGGTTTTGCCATTCGGTTTGGGAATTTCTACACGTCTAACTGCTTTAGGTCTATAACACTCAAATTTCTTTCTTATGATTTCAATAAACTTTTCCTCATCAATTTTTTCAATGTCTTTGATGGTCATTTTATCTACCCCATAAGTATTACTACCACTGTTACGTTTAATATTTCGATATGCCAATAGTATGTTTTCTTTACTGGTTACAATTGGTATCAATTTGGAGAAAACTTTATTTTGCTTGCTATCTGCATACAATTTATCAAACGTGCCTTGTAAATCATAATATTCTATATGCCGTATTTTCTTGTGTTTTCGTTGCTTCGTTTGTGTCACAGGCATCATCTCCTTTCAGATTTGATTTTCTTTGTCATACTCGAAGCTGTGAATGTTTACTTTTCTATTCTTAAATCATAATAATCGACTAATGGCTGTTCCTCCATTCTCATTACAAGAACTTCTCAGGTCGTGCCATCACTCTCGCAAAGGGTTCACATATTTATGAATTCATATGTTGACTTTTCAACTTTTTGGAAAAGCCCCTTTACTTTCCACGTTTCAATCATCTTATCT
>JAWXVD010000028.1:0-31812 GCA_044425705.1 Eubacteriales bacterium
CCTGTTTCTCCACAGAATTCTATTTCTTCATTAAGTTCTATTCCTTCTTCAAATTCTATTGCCTCATCACGCTCTATTCCTTCTTCAAATTCTATTGCCTCATCACGCTCTATTCCTTCGTCAAATTCTATTCCTTCATCATGTTCTGTTTTATATTGCCCTCTCTCCGGATAAGATGCTCCATGGAATAAGGCTGCTTTCTTGTCATATTCTACATTTCCCAATTCTTTTCCCATAATTTGATAAAAAATATAATTGACTGTATCAATTACTTCTTCTCTACTACGGAAATTTTTATGAAGATCAATTCTCTGTGTCTGGGCATCTTCTAATCCATATTGATGGAATTTTTCAAGGAAGATTTCAGGTCTAGCCAAACGGAATTTATAAATACTTTGCTTCACATCACCTACCATAAAACGATTGTAGTTACCCTCATCTTCTCCCGAAATACTCTGTAATAAATACTCTTGCACCATATTGGAGTCTTGGTATTCATCAATCATAATTTCATGAAAATATTTTCGATGTTCCAATGCTGTTTCACTAGGTAGATATTCTCCGCTTTCTTCCTCTTCTCGAATTAAAATTTGCAAGGCAAAATGTTCCATATCATGGAAATCTATGATATTTTTTTCTCTCTTTTTCTGATCGAATTTCTCCTTGAATAATAACACTAAATCCAATAAGGTGTCCATAATCTGCCTACTATATTGCATTTGTTCATATGCCATTTTAGGTGATACCGAGAAAAATCTTTTTGTGATACTTTTCAATTCCTCTTTTACCGTATCACGCATGGCTTTTACCATATTTTTTTTCGATTCGTCTACATCCTTATCTTTTTTTCTTGATAGGGCTACATGCTTCACAGTCGCAAGACGTCCATATAGTTCTTCCAAGGTTGCACTTTCACATAAAAGAGCAATCGTTTCTAAATCAGACTCTATAGCTGTGCTATAGGAAATTGGTCCATCTATTCCATAACAAAGGTCTTTGGCAGTTTCTAATAGCAGCTTATCTTCTCTTAAAGTACCAACTATGGTTTCAAATAACATCACTGCCCATGCTTGTGTTTGAAACACTTCCATATTTTCTACTACATAGTCTTGTTGTCTCTCTTGTAAAAATACTTCTGGCCAAGGGAAACTCATAGAAAATTCATATATTTGTAGAATCTTATCCTCTAATGGTTTTTCATTTGCCTTTTGTGCAAAGGTTTCTACTACTCTTAGAAATTCTTCATTTTCCTCTTTAGCAAACTGCTCCTCTAATAATTCTTGTAATACATCTTGCTTTAAAAGCTTACACTCTCCCTCATCTCCAATTCGAAATCCTGGATCTAACCCTATGGTGTGAAAGTGGTTTCGTATCAAAAAAAGACAAAAGCTATCTATGGTGGTAATCTGGGCATTATGCAATAAGGTAATCTGTTTTTGCAAGTGCACGTTTTCTATATCAGATTCTAGTTTTTTATGCAAGGCATTGCTAATTCTTTCTCTCATCTCTGCTGCCGCTGCATTAGTAAAAGTTACAATCAATAAACTATCTATATTTACAGGATGCTCCCTGTCACTGACCATAGAAATAATACGTTCTACCAATACTGCTGTTTTTCCACTTCCCGCTGCTGCCGAAACTAAAACATTTCTATTTCTCGCATCTATGACTTTTTGTTGGTCTTCCGTATATGTGAATGCCATAAAAATATCCTTCCCTTTCTCACACTATCATCCATCTCTTCCCAAAATGTGGAGATTTTGGCACCAAGAGACAAATTGCTAGTTGAAAAACATTATTTTCAACTTAGTATCATATTTTGAAAAATTTCCTCTTGATTCATGTCCTCTAGTTCTCTCTTTTCGTAACCATCAATTTTTCCATCAAATCCGCAAACACCTTTATAATCACAAAAAGTACAAGCTTCTCTCCCCTTTTGCATATAAGGATTGATAGCGATATTTCCAGAAATAATCTGACGTCCAATTTCCCCAATCTTGTGAGTTACATAATTTGACATGACTTCCATTTCTTTTGTGCTCATCACTCGTGAACGACTCCCCAAGGAACCATCCGCTTTATATTCTACTGGCACAACCTCTGATTTTGCCATATGTGTTTTATCTAAATTGCTTAACACAATCTCATCCTCATTGACAAATCCTTTTGTTCGCAGTTCTTTAAAAATACGATTGTTAATATCTTCTTCCGTGAGCACCTCTTCCCCATCAATCATAGGGTCTCCTACATGATTATATAATAAAGCTGCTGGAATAATTGACTTATCTGGCTGCCTTCTCTTTTCTAAATCCATAGCAGCATTTAAATATACTACTAACTGCAATTGAAGACCATAATACATGGCTACCAAATCAAAATTTTTATCTCCCGATTTATAATCTACTACTTTGACATAAACATTTTCCTCTGTCTCATAGGTATCTACCCTGTCAATTCTACCTTGTAGCTTCATTTTTTCTTCTTTGCTTAACTGAAAATTGAGGGATGCCAAATCTGATATAGAAGAAAAGGATACTTCATATTGTTTTGGTATAAAATTCCCCCTTTGTAATTGAAACTGTAGCGTTTTTACCGTACGATTTAAAATCCTTTTCATACGAGTCAGTGCATAACCGTTTCGCTCATTGCTAAATAATACTTGATTTCCATATGTAGCTGCATATTCATTCAAAGATTGTTCTACCATATTCTCTCCTGCTTCTTCTGGAAAATCTGCCCAAGTATAATTAGACTCTTCTAATAAATCAGAAAACTTTTCTAATACGCCATGAAAAATATTTCCCATATCCACAGTTTCAAAACCATATTCTTCTCGTTCTTTTAAAGACAATCCATATTGTAGAAAATGAGCATAGGCACAAGATGCAAATTTTTCCAATCTACTCACGCTCACATGAAGCATTTGTCCATATAACTCTCTTGCAATTTCTTTTCCTAAACTTTCCTCTTGATAAGTATAGAAAGCAGCGTCTGTAATCAAATCAACCCATTCTTTTTTTCCCTGAATTTGTTTTAAAATCTGATACAAGGTAAATAAGGTTTCTTGTTCTTCTAGCTTGCCCCCTCTATAGACAGATAATAGAGAAGCCAATGACATCACACCATCTGTAATCGTTTCGATTCCTTCCACCATGTCTTCTCTTTTTTCTATTTTGATACTAGGAAATACTTTCTCTATTACACCAATCAAATAAGATGGTCGCATAGATTTTCCTTCCATATTCATCTTGGAATAGGACAAGAATAGATTTTCAGACGGTTTTGTCATATTCATATACAAATATAATTTTTGAATATACATTTGCTGCCTTGGAGTGGGTGCTAGTTCCAAAGTACTACCCAACAAAAACTCTCGATCTAAATCTGAAATAATCCCACTTTTATCATTCTTTTTCGGTATCAATCCGTCATTAATCCCCATAAAAAATAGTGTTTTTACTTCTTGTAATCTTGTTCTTTCCACATCACCAACTACCACACGATCCATACTGCCAGGAATTAATCCCACTTGAATTTCTTCAAATCCTGCTTGCAAGGTTTCTCCGAATTCCTCCATAGTAACAGTTTCCTCACCGATTAATCCTACCATTTGGTCCAATAAATCCATAACCAGTGGATAAATTTGCGTATATTCTTTGGCTCGCTCTAATTCCCCTCGTTCTCGAAACAACAAACTCTGTTTTTCTAATTTTTCCTGTATTTTTCCATTGACAATAAAAGTATATACATCTTCTACTAGATGTTCTACACTTCTTTTTCTCCCCAACAATGGTGTAATCTGCTCCATGAATTTTTCTCGAATTGCATTTAACTTTTGCAATTCATGATATTCTGTATGTTCTAATTGCTCATTCTGCACTTCTTCTAGTTGCCAATTGTTTCCTTCTTGTGGAACTTGTGACTCTAGTTCTTTTTTCTCTTTTTCACGATGCTTCTCTTCTAACTTTTGCTTTCGTACCATCTCTTTTGTTTTTTGGACAAAAATTTGCGACCAAGCTTTTTTCCCTCGAATCCCTGCTGCCAACACATAATTTTCCAACAAATCAATTTCATCTTGTGTAAAATCAACCAATCCACTTTTTAAATAGTGAAATACTGATTCATAGGAAAAATTACGAATGACAATCTGCAATCCACTTTTGATATATTCAATAAATGGATTTAAGATAATTTTTCTTGTTTGGTCAATAAAAAATGGAATTTCAAAATCATGAAATTGCTTTTCTATATAGGTACTATATCCACCCATATCTCCTACAATGACCGCGATATCTCCATAACGGTACTTTTCTTCTTTTACTAATTTTCGAATAGCAACACAAATCATATGGATTTCTTCTTCCACAGTGGTGGCTTCCAAAATATGAATCTTTTCAATGGTTTCATCTTCATCATAAGGAATGCTAGGATAACGAAAGATTTGCTGCTCCAAATGAGCCAATTCTTGATTTTTAAGAAAACGATTACCACCCGATGTGGCTTCCTTCTTTTTATCTAAAGAAACATTTTCTATTATATTGCTATGCTGACACACCATAGAAGGCATCCATAAATCCTTCTCTTTTTTCACCTCCATATCATGAGCCAATTGACTTAAGGAATCTACCGTTTTCTTACTTAAATAAAACAAATTATGTTCTCCATCTAAAGCACATGGATTTTCTCTTGGATCTATGGTAATCGTCACATTTACTTGCTTACATAGCACGAACATTTGACCTATTACTTGCTTCTGCACTGGTGTAAATCCAGTAAATCCATCTAAAACAACCACGCTATCTACAAATTTCTCTGAATGTGGAAGCATTTTTGCTAATCTTGTCATAGATTCTTCTGTGGTAATAAATTTTTCTTGGATATATGATAAAAAACCGTCATACAAAATAGATAAATCTTTTAATTTATATTGCAAAGTACCTCGTTTTTTAGAATAACCAATCATTTCTTCTAGTTCTTTTGTGCCGATTCCATACTGCATAAACTCAGAGATGGCAGATTTCACTTGTTGAATATATCCCATCTTCTTTAAGTGACTACCTAAAACACTTAATTCTTGTTTTTTATTTTCTGCTACCTTCTTCAGTACCAAACTTTTACCTGTATCATCTAGTACAGGATATTCATTGCCACCTACTTCCTGAAAAATACGATATGCAAGCCTTGTAAAAGAAAGCACATCTATATTCATGATTCCTCCATTGGGATGCTTTTTCACCAATTCCATTTGTGTCTGCATAGTGAATTGATCTGGTACAATAATGAAAAAATGGCGATTAGGCTCTTCCATACTTTGCCTAATAACATCTTCATACACTTGTGTACTTTTCCCTGCTCCTGAACTACCAAAGATGAATTTTAATCCCATACAAATCACAACTCCTTTTTTGTCACCTTTTTCTCTTTATATATTATATAGGTTTCCCACTCATATAGCTAGACTAGTACAAAGATTTATTGTATAATCCAGTTGTAAATCGTATTACTTTTTACGGTGCATCCGTGAAAAATAACTAAATGGTTACGAAACGGAGACAATTATGTTAAAAGAAAAAAAATTATTTTTATTTGATATTGATGGCACCTTAGCTGTAGGCAACAGCCTATTCCATGGTACGAGAGATTTGTTAGCCTATATAGAAAAAACAGGTGGAAAATCTTACTATATTACCAATAATTCTACAAAAAGCAATCAAGATTATGTAGATAAATTCAAAAAAGAATTTCAATTAGACACTACAGAAAACCAATTCGTTACCTCTGGTTATATGACCCTTACTTTTTTAAAACAAAGATATGCCAATGATAAAATTTTTGTAATGGGCACAGCTTCTTTTATCAAAGAATTACAGAAAAACGGGCTACACATTACAGAATCTATAGAAGAAGATATTGCCTGTGCTGTGGTTGCTTATGATAGTGAATTAACTTATGCTAAATTAACTACCATCTGTCAATTATTATCTACCACAGATGTTCCTTTTTATGCTACTAACCCTGACCTTTGTTGTCCTATCGATTTTGGATTTATCCCAGACTGTGGCGCTATGTGTGAAATGATTACCCATGCCACAGGAAAAGAGCCAATTTATTTAGGTAAACCAAATGCAGAAGTGGTAGAACTTTGCATTGCAGATTCTGGATTTACAAAAGAACAGACTCTTGTTGTAGGTGATCGACTTTATACAGATATTGCCTGTGGCATCAACGCTGCTGTAAATACTTGTGTTCTCTTCACAGGGGAAGCACAGCCTGATGATTTATCTGATACACCGTTTCCACCAACTTATCAATTTGATACAGTTTTGAATCTATTACATAGCCTTACAACATAGATTCCTTGTGACACTATGTTCTTGTATGCTGGTTTTTAGTGAAATTGCATTTCTATTATTGATTATACATCACTTTTGCATACCAAAAATGGTAGTAGTAACAAGTTTTTTCAACTCATTACTACTACCATTTTTCATATTACTATTCACGGCTACATCACAATCGCAAAAAGTAACTTTTTAATTCTTTATTTTAGATATAAAATTTTCAATAGCGCCACACACAAGCTACCATTCCATATCAAATTACACTTCAAAGTTTACTCCTGTATCTGCTGGAGTTTCTTCATCATAATCATAATCTTTTCCTGGTAAAATAGCATTTAAAAGAATACCAACTAAAGAACCAACTGCAAGACCTGAAAGTGAAATTGTAACACCACCAATTGTAAATGCGATCGCACCCATTGATGAGAAATTGATACCAATTGATAATACTAAGATTAATGCTGCAATGATAACATTACGGCTTTGTGAGAAATCTACTTTATTTTCTACTACGTTACGCACACCCACTGCTGAAATCATACCGTAAAGCACTAATGAAACACCACCCATTGTTGCTGTTGGAATACATCCAATAATTGCTGCAACCTTAGGACAAAAAGAGAATAACATTGCAAAAATAGCTGCAATTCTAATAACTTTTGGATCATATACCTTTGTTAAACTAAGAACACCTGTGTTTTCACCATATGTTGTATTCGCTGGACCACCGAATAAAGAAGCAAGCATTGTTGCTACACCATCACCCATTAATGTTCTATGTAGTCCTGGATCTTTCATATAATTCACACCTACTGTAGATGAGATCGCCGAAAGGTCACCGATATGTTCTACCATAGTTGCAATAGCAATTGGCATAATTGTGATAACTGCTGTAATTAATAAAGAAACATCAGGATCATTAAATAATGCAAATACTGTTCTATCCCATTCAATTGGTGAACCAATCCAAGCTGCTTCTGCTACTGATGTAAAATCAACTAATTGCATACAAACTGCAACTACGTAAGAAGCAATAACACCTAAAATAATTGGAATAATTTTAATCATTCCTTTTCCCCAAATATTACATATAATCACAACTGCAATGGCTACAATGGCTACAAACCAGTTTGCAGAACTGCTGTCAATTGCTGATTGAGAAAGGTTCAAGCCGATAGCAATAATAATTGGACCTGTTACGATTGGTGGAAAATATCTCATAACTTTATTAACACCAAACACTTTGATGAATAATGATAAGATTACATATAAAATACCTGAACATGCTACACCAAAACATGCATATGGAAGAAGTTCAACTTCGCCATTTGGTGCCAATGCCCAATATCCTGCTAAAAATGCAAATGAAGAACCTAAAAATGCTGGTACTTTTCCTTTTGCTAAGAAATGAAATAATAATGTTCCAAGACCTGCAAATAAAAGTGTTGTTGATACACTAAGCCCTGTTAATGCTGGCACTAAAATAGTTGCTCCGAACATTGCAAACATATGTTGGATACCTAAAATCAACATCTTAGGCATACCTAATACTCTTGCATCATAAATTGCCTCATCTCCAATTGTTACTTTCTTTTCGTTCATTTTCCCTCACCTTCTGTCGCACCTACGACTCTTAACTGTAATAATACGCTCTAAAAAGCACACTCGACCACATTGTCCTTGAGTGCGCAATTTCTATATCATATGGTAATCGCAAATAGCTATCACGTCAAGAGAATTTTGTAATTTTTTTGATTTTTGTTACTTTTTTTGTCGTGATTTTGTAAAATACATTCCTGTCTCTAGTAAAATTATGGTATACTAATTTCAATGATTCCGTTACACATAACTTTACACCTATCACATAATTAAATACTTTAGAATCGAGGTCGTTTTTATGAAAGAAAAATTATATACTATCCCTTTAAATGATGCCATTAATGCTCATGATGAATGCCCCTTTTGCTATATTGAACGTGTCATTGAACAAGACTTACTAGATTTTGTCCTTGGAAATGGTGCTTCTTATATGGAGAGCGATATCCGTTCTATGACTGATGAAGCTGGATTTTGCAGAACTCATTTCAAGAAAATGTTCGATTACGGAAACACTCTTGGAAATGCATGGATTCTAAAGACACATTATGCCAAAACTATTTCCGATATGAAGAAGACATTTTCTCATTACCAACCCGGAAAATCTTCTTTTATGAAAATGAAATCAAAAACAGATGGTCCAAATGCCGTTACCTCTTGGGTAAACCAACGTGAAGAATCTTGCTATATTTGTAATCAATTCAAGGCTGATTACGAACGCTACTTAGATACTTTTTTTGTCATGTATAAAAAAGACGAAGAATTCCGACAAAAAATACAATCTAGCCAAGGATTTTGCCTAACTCATTTCGGTGATTTATGTCAAGCCGCTGAAGATAAATTAAATACTTCTCAAAAAGCCGAATTTTTCCCAATGGTTTTTGATTTAATGGAAAAGAATATGGAACGCATTGGCGAGGATGTCAGTTGGTTAGTAGAAAAATTCGATTATCAAAACCAAAATGCAGACTGGAAGAATTCCAAAGATGCTCTGCAACGTGGTATGCAAAAAATGAAAGGCGGCTATCCTGCTGATTCCGTTTATAAAATGAAAAAATAAGATAAGCTTGGTTGTAATCATCTTACAACCAAGCTTTTTCCAAGCACTGCAATCCTTGTATAATTTCTTTTTCCGTCAACCCTGCATATCCAAGAATCACTGTTGGCTGATAATCTGTGATAGGTGCCACTTTATGATCCGATAAAGGATATACTTTTACGCCTACTGCCTCCGCTTGCTCACATAACAACTCTTCATCCACCTGAAATTTAGCCTGTAACAAGACATGTAATCCTGCATGTTCACCAGTAATATAAAACTTCCTTCTAAATGGCTTCAATCCATTCATAAGTACATCATGCTTACCTTTATAGATTTTTCTCATTTTATTTAAGTATCGTTCAAAGGCACCACTTCGAATAAATTCATCTAAAATAGTTTGATCAATTCTAGAAACAGTAGAAGAAACAAAGGATATTCTCTCTTCATACTCTTTCAATAATTTTTTAGGCAATACCATGTAGCTCACACGAATAGCTGGAGCAATCGATTTCGAAAAAGTTCCTAAATAAATTACATTTCCTTCTTTGTCCGCCCCTTGTAAGGAAGGAATCGGTTTTCCTTTGTAACGAAATTCACTATCATAGTCATCCTCTATAATATATCTATTTTCCTTCTGACCTGCCCATTTTAAAAGTTCCATCCTCCTACCAATAGGCATAATCGTCCCTGTTGGATATTGATGGGAAGGCATTACATAAGCTAAGTTAGCTTCACTCTTTTCTAATGCTTCTACGCTCATACCATACTCATCCATAGACAAAGGTTTTACTGTAAAACCAAGGGACGTGAAAATACGATAGGCTTTTTTATAAGTGGGATTTTCAAACCCAATAATTGCCTTTAATGGAAAGAGTAATTGTAGCAACATCAGCAGATAATCATTTCCTGCCCCTACAATTATTTGATCCGGGTCACAATTCACCCCTCTTGATGCATGGAGATATTGACCAATGGTCACACGTAAATTGTAATCTCCTTTTGATGAACCTAGGGCAAACATTTCACTGCGTTCATCTATTAAGGTTTCCTTAGATATCTTCTTCCATGTAGCATAAGGAAATTCTGCCATATCCACTGCTGTTGGCGAAAAGATATAATCGTATTTCTTTACTTGCACTTTCTCTGACACCTTGCCTTTATCAGGTAACGTAGGAATTTGATACAAATCCGCCATATTACTAACAAAAAATCCTGTATATGGCCTTGATTCAATATACCCTTCCGATAATAATTGATCATAGGAAAGTGTTACCGTACTGCGAGAAACCTGCAAATGCTGTGACAAGGCGCGCGTAGAGGGCAGTCTCTCACCCTGTGCTAACCTGCCCTCTACAATCTCTCTCTTTATATACTCATATATTTGCTCATATAAGTGTTTTTTGTCTTTTAAATCTAACTGCATTGTTAATTCGTTCATAAGTCTAAACTACCTATTTCCTTAGTTCTTTTTAGGTAATACAAAAGAGCTCTTCAAAGAAACAATACGATTGAATACTAAATTCTCTGGAGTAGAATCCTTAGAATCCACACAGAAGAAACCTTGTCTCACAAATTGGAAGCTGTCTGGTGCTGTAGCTCCTGCTACCACTGGTTCCATATAACATTCTTTCAATGTTACAATTGAATTTGGATTGATATTCAATGTGCCATCTTCATTGTATACACCTTTTTCTTCGTCGATAATATTCTCGTATAATCTTACTTCTGCTTTGACAGCTTGCTCAACTGGTACCCAGTGAATGGTTCCCTTTACTTTTCTTCCTGTAAATCCACTTCCACTCTTTGTTTCTGGATCATAAGTACAATGTACTTCTGTGATTTTACCTGTTTCATCTTTTACGAAGCTTGTACATGTCACAAAGTAAGCATGCATTAAACGCACTTCATTTCCTGGATATAGACGGAAGTATTTTTTCACTGGTTCTTCCATGAAATCATCTCTATCAATATATAATTCTCTGCCAAATGGTACTTGTCTTTCGCCCAACTCTGGATTTTCCATATTGTTTGGCACTGTCAGAAGTTCACTCTCTCCTTCTGGATAATTATCAATAATTAATTTAATTGGATCTAGTGTTGCCATAATTCTAGGTTTTTTCAATTTTAAATCTTCACGAATACAATATTCTAACATAGAATATTCCGCCGAAGAATTACTCTTAGAAACACCACACAATTCTACAAATAGCTTAATAGATTCTGGTGTGAATCCTCTTCTTCTCAAAGCTGCGATAGATACAAGTCTTGGATCATCCCAACCGTCTACAACACCGTCTTCTACTAATTTTTTAATATATCTTTTACCTGTCACTACATTAGTAAGGTACATTTTTGCAAATTCAATTTGCTTTGGTGGATTTACATATTCTAATTCTCTAACAACCCAATCGTAGAGTGGTCTATGGTCTTCAAATTCTAATGTACAAATAGAGTGTGTAATGCCTTCAATAGCATCTTCAATTGGATGCGCGTAATCATACATTGGATAAATCACCCATTGTGAACCTGTATTGTGGTGTGGAATATGTGCCACGCGATAAATAACAGGATCTCTCATATTCATATTAGGTGATGCCATATCAATTTTGGCACGTAATACCTTTTCTCCATCAGCTACCTTGTCATTTTTCATATCTTCGAAAAGTGCTAAGTTTTCTTCTATACTTCTACTTGCATAAGGATCTTCTTTTCCTGCCTCTTTTAAAGTTCCTCTATAAGCACGGATTTCATCTGCTGTTAAATCTGAAACATAAGCTTTCCCTTTTTTGATTAGTTTAATAGCACCTTGGTACATCTCTTCAAAATAATTAGATGCAAAGAATAATCTATCTTCCCAATTAGCACCTAACCATTTAATATCTGCCATAATAGACTCTACAAATTCGATTTTTTCCTTTGTAGGATTAGTATCATCAAATCGCATATTAAATTTACCATCATATTTATTCGCTAACCCATAATTCAAAAGAATACTTTTCGCATGTCCAATGTGAAGATATCCATTGGGTTCTGGTGGAAATCTTGTACATACTGTATTATAAACGCCTTCTGAAAGGTCTTTTTCTATAATTTGTTCAATAAAATTCTTAGACACTACTTTTGTCTCTTGTGTTTCCATATTTTCCTTGCTCATTTTCGTTCTCCTCATCTACGTCATAAACTTCTACCATTTTACCATATCAGAAAATAGATAACAAGAGAGGATTTGCAAAGTGGCTACTGGGTAATCTTAGCTAAATTCAAAAACTAAGGTGTCTTACTCAAATATAATCCCAGGCCCATATGGTGCCAATCCCACCAAGATGTAAGAATTGATACATACATCATTGGTTTTCCTTGCAAACTTCCATAATTTCAGACTGAGTTCCTTTAATATCTCACTCTCTTTATACTCACCTATCACATTATACATTTCTAATGGGTCATTTTTCAAATCGTATAATTCATCGTAATCAAAACCATTATAGACGTATTTCCACTCTTTTGTAGTTACGGAACGTTGAATCCCATAAAGTTCATTTCCATTCGTCTGTGTGAAGAATGCATCTTGTATTACTTTAGGTTTTTCATTTTTTAAATATGGCAGGAGGCTATGTCCTGTAAAATGACGTTCTGTTTGAATGCCTGCTACTTCTAAAAAAGTAGGCGCAAAATCTGCTAATGTAATAAAATCTTCTATGATACGATTAGGACTTGTAATCCCCTCTGGCCAACGACAAATGGCCGGGATATGATAGGCACTTTCAAAACAAGGCAAACCTTTACACCAAAGTCCATGTTCTCCCATATAATCTCCATGGTCAGATAAATAAATCACTAAGGTATTATCTTTCTCTCCACTTTCCTCTAGGGCCTTCATCACTTCTCCAAATAGAAAATCTTCATAGGTGCAATATGCCAAATAATGTCGCATAGCCTCTATGTGTTCTGCTTCACTTAATTGGTCAAATTTATCCTTTATTTTACGATAAAGACCTGGTTTATCTTTCAATATATCTTTAAAGTTTTCAGGCAAAGTAATTGTAACATTTTGATATAAGTCTAAATATTCTTGTGGCACAAAATAAGGATCATGAGGTCCCACTGGCCCTACATACTGAAACCAAGGTTGTCCACCGCTATGATCGATTCCAAACTCTTTATCCACATTACTTCGATTTTTAATAATATCTATGGCATCAAAGATGATATCTTCATCATGCTTTGGATTTTCTTCTTCCCCGTAATGGGTGTAGGTTCCATATCCATTTCTTAGAATCTGTCCTAATTTTCTCTCCCCATCATAAGCACAATTTTCATATGCTTTCCATTCATATTGCTCTGGCAATTTATAAGTCATATCCCCATTATATTTCGTATTAGGCACCGAAACCATGTCTACACGGTATGTATCAAATCCACGATGTAGGGGATTCTCCACTGCACTCACATGCCATTTTCCACTAAAATAAGTGCGATATCCGCTTTCCTTTAAATCTTCACTAAATAATCGAATTCCCTCATATAAACCTTTTGATAATGCATTCCCTACCTCTACATTATTCCATACACCATGCTCTGATGGGTATAATCCACTAAAAAATGTAGCCCTAGAAGGACAACAATGAGGTGCTATGGTATGGGCATTGGAAAAAGTCACTCCCTCTTTTGCAAATTTTGTCACATTGGGTGAAATTGCTCTTTGTTTCGGATATACGCTGTCACCACGTTGTTGGTCTGTCATAAATACTAGAATATTTGGTCGTTTCATAGGAACCTCCTTGCATTTTTCTCTATTCATTGTACAACTTTTAATTTAAGCATGATCCACCCTGGGCATATACAGGCTTTCTTTTTGCAATTCTGCAAACATATATTTCATCATTAATTCCTGTCTGATATCTGCATATTCTGGATTATTCCATTGGTTTTTAATTTCATTGGGATCATTTTTCAAATCATACAATTCACCCTCCAATTGATTATACCATATTACCAGTTTATACTCTTTATTTACATATGCCCTTAAATTAATGCTATCTCTTTCATGGTTATGTTCACAAATAATATGATTCCGTACTTCTTTTTCTTTTCCTTCCCATACTAGTCGTTGATTCAATCCAGTCATAGCATATGGAATCTGCACATTGCAATAAGATAGACAAGTAACTGGAATATCCACCAAGCTTTGCATAGATGTATTAACAATTCCTGATGGAATTTTATTTGGTAAACTAGCAATCATAGGTACTTTAATCGCATCCTCATACATAAATGGGCCTTTTGCAATTAATCCATGTTGTCCAAAATAGTGGCCATGATCTGTCGTAAATACAATCAATGTATTGTCCGTTAATCCTAATTCGTCTAATTTATCTAATATCTTCCCTATATATTTATCCATCAAAGATACCATGGCATAATAAATTGCCATATCTTTTCTTTTTTCTTCCAATCCCCTATGGGTATGACTTACCATACCGTGAAGAGCGTACCCACTTCTTTCATATGCACTATAATCAGGATTATCTTCTTGAGTTTTTTGAACCACAATCGGGCTATCCTCATGTTCCCCTTGTATCATTTCTGGCAATGTCAAATCCTCTGGGCGATACAGATCAACCCAATTTTTAGGTACTAAATATTTAGGATGAGGATCAAAAAAACTAGCCCACAAGAAAAAATAATCACCATTATTCTTGTATTCCTCTAACTGTTTATTTGTTTCCTCTGCGATCCACGCATCATAATGGTATTCTTCTGGAATATCCCACTCCCATTGTATATTGGGATCTTTATTTCCCGTTGGTGCTACAAAATAATCTTTCCAATTATCACATCCTTTTTCCTCTAACCATGCAACATAGTGTTGACCCACATGCGCTTCCGAAGTATGATTTCTTGCTAACTTTGCTGTTTGAAATCCATAAAAATCTTGATCGAAATTTTTCCAAAAATCGATATCTTGTAAAATCGGATAAGCTTCTAACGATGGGTAGTCCGTTGTCGAAGTTAACGGTTGAAAGTGGGCTTTACCTATCAATGCTGTTTTCATACCATCCTCTTGCATTAATTTCCCTATTGTCGTTTCCGTTTCTGGTAATTTTGTACCCAATGTCCATGCCCCATGCTGTGATGGATATGTCCCTGTAATTAAAGATGCCCTAGTTGGTGTACAGGTAGGATTCACTGTATATGCGTGATCAAAACATGTGCCACAATCGCATAATCTATCTAAATTAGGTGTACAAATTTCAGGGTTAAATTTCCCTATTGTATTAA
This sequence comes from Eubacteriales bacterium, assembly GCA_044425705.1. GTDB lineage: Bacteria > Bacillota > Clostridia > Lachnospirales > Lachnospiraceae > JAWXVD01. The sequence continues at coordinate 15,262 of JAWXVD010000028.1, forward strand.
AATGTTGTTGATCTGATGTAATATACAAAATATTATATTTCTCATTTACTTCCTTTTGCATCTCTCTATCTCCTCGCATACCTATCATATAGGATCATTCAACCAAAGACTGAACAATTCTATTCCAATTTACATTTCTAATTCATATCCAAACTTCCAATACCTTCATGATGCAATGGTAATTTATTGCTACACGTCTCATTTACATCTATAATTTCATTATCTTTTATCACCAATTTCTCAATGCTACGAGCATACGTTAATGGCCATCCATTCATTACGATTGTATTACTTTCTATCCTTATTAATTTATGATAAAATTTATTCTCCACTAATTCTTCCATTTCAGGATCAATATCAATCAAAGCATGTCCCCACTCCTTATTGCATGTAGATTCCAAATGATTTTCTCTTATTATCACTTCACAACATCCACCAGATTCAAACCAAAAATTCATATCTCCACTAATTTTAATAGCAGCGCCTTCTGTTTTAAAAATATTATTATCAATCACTGTTTTTTTTCGTGAGGTTAAAAGAATTCCTCTAGCTCTATTATTCTGCACTACATTTCTTCTGAAAATCACTTCTGGATAAGAGTCACAATCATCAATACAGTATGAATTTCCTTCTATAAAATCAAAAGTTTCTTTGAATGTTAATATGGCATATTTTTTATTCAACACCTGTTTTGATTGCAATGTCACACAACCAACTCCCAACATCGTATTTCTATCTAAAATTTCTATGGTTCCACCAGGTTCTAAACCAAAAATTCCTTCCTGTTGAAAATGACCAATTTGTATCACAACACTATTTGTAGAAAGAATTTTATCTACTACTAAATAATTACCATGTACATTAAAAGCATCGTCTAATTGACTTTCAAACAAACAATTTTGTACAGTAACTACTCCCCTACATCCAACAAAATGTGTAGCATCTGCATTAGAAGAAACAACCCTCACACTATCTTTATTGGTGGCTACTTTTATTTTTTCAAGTGTTACAGTATCACAAAATTGTGCAACTATAGCCATGGTTCCTGCTTGTTTTATCTGTAATCCTTCTAATAAAATTTGTTCGCTATTATCCATTGCAATTCCTGGAACAAATCTTTTTTCGTGTTTAATGGTCATCATGCTACCCACATCAGCTATTCTAGCAAAAGGATATCTTACTTCTAACACACCTTCTTCTGGTTCACTAGCCTTTACGATACCCCGTGGGAACGTATCAACTGCTCCTACGATAGGTCCTTTTTTCACCGTATCATATTCTAGAAAACCATGTATATGGGATTCATCATAATCTTCACCAACAAAATGTACGATTCCTTGTTCTATCTCGAATGGAAATACAGTTTTATCAATTTTGATTCTCACATGCTCTTTTGAAGCTTCTTCTACAATGCCTTGACTAAATAATGGGCGTTTATAGTCTATGGAAAAATTTTTGAGTACAATATTTTTAGAATCTTTAATCCAAAAAGGCATCATTCTTCCCGTCATCATAAAAAGAGAACCATTTCCATCAATTGCAATATTGTTCTTCCTTATAATAGGAAAAGCAATTTGCTTTAAACTGTAATCATTATTCGTAATATAACAAAATTCTTCATAGGCATACTTTGCTTTAAACTCATAGGTATCTGGCTCAAAAATAATATATACATCGCCTTCTATATTTTGCATCAAGCGATTCATATATAAAGCAATATCTCCCATAGCTTCTTTTTCTATTATTTTCTGACTAATTACTATTTTCATCTTTCCCTTACTTTCACAATCCTTCATTTTCTTTATAGATTTTACTTTGCAAACTAACTTAAAAAAGCACTATCCACTGCATCTTCGCAATATTCTTTTCGACCCGTCTGATAATCCTCTTTCCATTGTTGATTCTCAAAATTAACAATATTTCCATTACACGCTTTCTCTATTTCTTTATCAAACTGATCTAATCTAGCTTTTCCTTTTAACTCCGTCATGTTTTGGAATTGATGATTGCTCCAAAGATGATATTTACCAGCTAAATCACTATCGTGGTAGTCCCCTTCTATCTGAATTAAATCACCATCTTTTACCGCACCTTTTGGTCCCCACTTTTCTTCATAGGCAAGTACTCTGTTTCTTAAATCTCGATAAACTTCAGTGTCTCTCATTTCATGAATGCAGTTATGTAATTCCTCTTTATCGTTTATCATGTCATACATTTCCTCTGTACCACGTATATATCGATAAACATATTTATACTCATGTGTTCGGCACATAGCCAATCTTTTATCATTTAAATAACCAGTAGCCGACATTACATATTCTCTGTTTTTATTCGCAGGTTTAGCATCTAGAACTGATGCTCCATACATTTTATATCCCGTTTGTGGGTATTCTATTCCTGCAATATCTAAACAAGTTGGCATAATATCTGTTAAATCAACAAACTCCGTTCTCTCTTCTCCTGCCGCGAATTTTTCTGGATATCTCACAATCATAGGAATATGTGCTGAACCTTCATATGGTAATTCTTTACTATAATATCCTTTATCCTGAAGCATTTCTCCATGATCAGATGTAAAAATAACTAATGTATTATCTAACTGCCCACGTTCTCTCAAATGCTCAATAATTTTTCCTACACTTTCATCGACCAATGTAATTGCAGTATAATAAGCTTCTCTAATTTTTCTTTTTTCTTCTTCTGTATCTCCATCTCCATACCAAGGATCAAATTCTGGATTATTAGGAAATTCACGTGAACGTTCTATTGCTTTTGGAATATCTTTATCTTGATAAATCCCTTGATATTCAGCTGGAATATCCCATGGTGGATGAGGTTTAATATATCCTACGCAGAGCATAAATGGATGATCTCCATTATTGTCAATCCAATCAGTTACTTTATCACTAATCCAGTTTGTCTCGTAATTTGGCAAATCTACTTGTGCCGTTTGTGGTTCATGATACACATAAGGTCTTACTCCGTGTAAGTTTTCAATTTCTTCACATCCTATTTCTTTAAGATAAGAAGCATAAGCATCATCTTGTCTATTCTTTGGAATTTCTTCCATTAAGTACATTTCCGAATACCCATGATGCATTCTTGTGGGATAAAAATGCATTTTCCCAATTGCCGCTGTACGATATCCATTTTCTGCAAATAAACGAGGTAAAGTTGGAATTCTATAATCAGCCACTGGTCTGTCTTTACAATTGGAAAAAAAACCATGTGCTGCCGATGGCATTCCCATCAATAAATCATGACGAGCAGGCATACAAATAGGATTACTTGAATATGCATTTCTATACAAACACCCCTCCTTTACTAGTTTATCTAAATTTGGTGTTATCATATGTGGATACCCTGCTACTTTAATTGTATCAAACCGTTGTTGATCTGATAAAATGACAAGTACATTCGGTTTTTCTTTCATAATAGTCCTCCATCCCTTTCTTTGACACTAGTAATTTTGACTCATCAGAGACAAAATCACCTGTGAAACATCTTATTTTTTACATTACAGATTATGTTTTAATGGGATTTTTATTTGTACACTAAGTCCCTCATCTTTATAGTTACCAAGAGACAATCCATATTCGTTTCCATAATATAATTTAATTCTTTGATTAATATTGTTTAATCCCACTCCATTTTCACTTTTTCTTGTCAATAATGTACCTTGATTTAAGGCAATTTGCACTTCTTCTAAATCATCTTCTTTCATACCGACACCTGTATCATACTCGACAATATATAGGTATCTGTCATCACAAGTGATCGTAATTCCAATGATTCCTTTGCCATTTTTCTTTACAAGTCCGTGATTGATGGAATTCTCCACTAGTGGTTGTAGACAAAGTTTGATAATAGAATATGGCATAGCTTCTTCCTGTATATCTAGTACAAATTGAATCTTATCCCCAAATCTAGCATCAATAATTTTGATATAATTTTCTAAATTAGATACCTCTTCTTTCACAGTCACTAACAAAACATCAGTTCTTGTACTATATCTAAATAGAACAGACAATGCCTTTGCAATTTCCCCTATTTCGTCTACACCTTCTATCTCAGCCATACTTTTTACCATATCCAATGTATTGTATAAAAAGTGGGGATTAATTTGTGCTGTCAAAGATGCTATAACAGCCTCTTTCTCACTGATTTCTTTGCTATAAATTTGATTGATTAATGTATCTATTTCTATCGCCATTTCCTGGAAAGAATTACTTAAATCTGTCAATTCATCATCTGATTTTAACTTTGTTTTCCATTGGTAATTCCCCGACTTAACCTGTTCAACACCTTTTTTTAAAGCAATGATTGGACGCACTAAACTTTGGGACATAATTTTGGATAATATAATGATGGTTATACACGAAACGATAGTGATTAGTGCTGTTAAATATAGCAATTGATAAATTGCTTGTTCCGTCAAACTTTTCTCATTATAAAATGAAATTTCCAATGCAAAATCTGCAATCTGAAAATCTGCTCTATCATAAGAATCATAATATTGCTCATCCCGAAAGAATTCCTGAAAAGACACTTCTTCACCACTATAATTGGTGTAAATCAAATTATCATTTTTATCTGTAATAGTTAAAAATGAAGTTTCTGTCTGCATGTATTTATCTAAAATATCTATCAATACATCTTCCTGAAATGTGATATAAATTACTCCTAAATATTTTCCATTAGAAGATACCGATCGAATATTTCTCCCATAAATGAAAAGGTTATCCTCAGATGGCACTGGCAAAATTACTTGATATTTATATCGTCCTTCTGCTTCCTCATATAATTCTTCTGCAAATTCATCCGAAATAAGCGTATTACCTTTAATATCGTAATGCAACCCTTCATTCACCTGTATTGATACACTTTCAACTCGATTCATAATACCAAATAAATCAAGCCTAATATTAAATATATTTGTTAGACTTTCTTGATTTATGTATTTATTTACCGCTGTATTTCCTTTATCTTGTAAGATTGTTTGTACCGAATCTTCATAACATTGATTTGAAACATATTCAATTTGACGTAAATAACTTTCAAATTCATCCACACAATTTTCTTTCATTAGTTGATTATTTTCTTCTATGCTAGTTTTAATGTTTTCACTGTATACTACTGAAATATAAACAAATAACAAAACTAATGGTATGACTGCTACCAATAACATGGCTACAAAAATACGATTTCCTATTTTGCTATGCATCAGTTTCACCATCCTTTAGATTATCATGCTTCTTTCTATAATTTTTAGGCGAACATCCTTCAATTTGTAAAAAAACCCTACTAAAATATTTTGAATCATGAAAACCAACCTTATTACTGATTTCCTTTATTGTATAGTCTGTAGATTCTAATAATTTTCTTGCTGCATCTAAACGAATATTTGTTAACATGTCTACAAAATTCATTCCTGCTTCTTCTTTAAATTTTTTGCTAAAATAGCTAGCATTAATACCATATTGTTCACAAACAGTAGTCAAATTCATACTTTCATCATAATGATGTATCATTTCCGTACATACTTTTTTTACAATTAACGTTACATTAAATGATTCATTATTATCTTTTAATGTAATCACTTTATCTAAATAATTGATAATCCACTCTAACATAGCGTCTATATTATGATATTCGTTAATTTTAACACAAAATTCATACGCTAAATGGATATACTCATCTCGTTGTTCACTATCAATTGCTTCCAGAAGCTTGATTATGTTATTCATCAATCCAAATACCATAATCCTAAATTCCAAAATAGATATCCCATTTTCAGAAAACACTCTTTTTGCATGTAACAAATCCTTCTTCATTGCATTCACATTTTTTGCTTTTACATCATTAAAAACATTAGTTTGAATAGCCTGTAAACTATTACCTTTAATCATATGGGTTGATACTTCAATATCCTGTACAAAGATTTTTTCTTTACAATATGTAAATTGCGTATATAAATCTGAAACATCTTCAAACCATCTACTAAAAATCACATTGGATCCATCGATGATTTCCTTTATTTTTCTCTTTAACCGTTGTGATTCTCCCTCATAATTTTTATAAGAATCTTTTTCCTTCACAAAAGAAAAGATTAAATAATTTAATGCATTTTCTTTAATAAGGTAATTATCACATTCTGGTAATCTTATGCTCAATAATTCATTTAGTTTTTTCATGTTATCTGATTTATTAGCTTGCATGATATCAACTTGTACAATTCCCACCAGAATATCCATGTAATTGCATTCCCCATTTCTAGCAATGTCTATGATTTTTCTTGCATCTATGTCTTCTTCATTCATCACCATCTCGTACAAAACTTTTGATACTACATCTCGAACTGTTTCTGTGCCAATCACTTTTCTTTTACTCTGTTCTATATGATGAATCACATCATCTAACACTTGCTTTAATTCTAATTTTTCGATAGGTTTCAAAAGATACCCTGACACTTGTAACTGTATTCCCTTTTTTGCATAATTAAATTCATCATACCCACTAATTAATATGAAACGTGTTTTCATTTTATATTTTTTGGCGTAATCTATTACTTCAAGACCTGTCATAAGTGGCATTCTAATATCCGTAATCACAATATCAATCTCATTAGTAGATAAATAGTCCAAAGCATCTTTCCCATTATCAAAACTAATAACAATTTCTAGATCATTTCGCAATTGTGGTACTATTTTTTCTAGCCATCTCCTAATCCACTGTTCATCATCTGCAATCATAACCTTATACATAGCTTTCCCCCGCCTCGTTTGTAATTGATTTTCTTTTAATATACATCCATTTTCTCAGTCTGACAACATTGGATTAAAGAGGTAAATTGCAAGTTGAATACTTATATGTTACTTTGTATACAGTAAATAGTGAGTTATAACCCCTATCCACACATTTTGTATAAATAGGGGTATTGTTATATCAGTATTTCCTATATCTATTTTAATAAAATAGTATTTGTTACTTCTTCTTCTAACTCTGCAATAACAGTTTCTAAATCAGCTCCTGCAAAAAGATTCGCTCCATAAGTCTTAGCTAAATCCCAAGGATCAATGTTATTAAATGATGGATTTGTCATTGGGAATGAATAACCTGCTGCTAATAATTCAGCTGCTGGTGCAACCATAGGATCATCTGTACTTGTTCCATCTTTTAACACTGTAAAGTCTGCTTGACCTGCAACATAATAATCATTATTTTCTGTTGATAACATAAATTCAATAAATCTAATAGCCTCTTCTTTATGTTCAGATTTTGAATTAATACAAATACGCACACCTGCGTCTGTAATTAAAACTGGTGATTCATTATTTGATGGAATACCTTCAAATGTAATATCTGTATCTGGCATAGCTAATCTTACATCGTTAACCGCCCAGTTACCCATAAAGAAAAATGGTGTTTCACCTTTTGCAAATTCTGCAATCGCTCCATCGTATGGTGCCATAACAAGAGATTCTTCTGCATCAATATATCCTAAATCACGAAGTTGGGCTGCCCATTCAAATCCTTCTCTTAATGTTTCTGCTAGTGAAACTTCCCCTGCATCAATTGCTGCTACACCTGCTACTACATCATCTCCACCTAAATAAAAATCTTCTAAACCTTTAGTTGTTACAAAAATACCTACTCCTGTTCCATCAGCAGAACCAGCAATAATAGGTACTAAACCTGCATCTACCGTTGTTTGACAAGCTGCCATGAAATCATCATATGTCTTTGGAACTTCTAATCCTAATTCTTCAAGTAAATCATGATTTGCAAACATACCAAATGCCGACATACCAAATGCAAAACCTGGTACTTCTCCATTAACTGTCATATCTTGTGCATAATTATCAACAATATCTAAATCACTTAAATCTTCTAAATATCCAGCTTGTTGTAATTGAGATATAAAACTTGTACTACTAAAGATGATATCATCTCCCTGACCTGATGCCAATCTTGTAGTAACTACTTCTTGGAATCCACCTGCATTCGTAATTCCTTCATAAGTCACATTAATATCTGCATTTTCTTCATTAAATTGTTCGATTAATTCTTCTAGTTGAACCGCTTGTGTTCCTGTTTTGAATCCAAAGAATGATAATTCAACTACTTCTCCACTAGCTACTTCAGCGACTTCCTCTGTTGCTTCTTCAACTACCTCTGTAGCAGTTTCTGTTGTTTCTGTTGTTGCTGTTTCTGTCGATCCACATGCTACCATAGATAAAACTACTGCTGCTGATAATAATGTTGCTAAAATTTTTCTTTTCATGATTCCCTCTCCTTTAAATGATATTTTAATATATTTTATATATGTAAACAAGTGAATACTTGTCTTACATTTTCACTGAACCGCTTAACATTCCGTCAATAATTCTTCTTTGAAAGATAAAGTAAATAAACATAAGTGGTAATACTACCAAAGTGGTAGCCGCAAACATAACATTCCATTCTACTGATGTATCCCCCTTAAAGAAGTAAATGGTAAGTGGTAATGTTCTTGAATTTTTTCCTTGTAATAAAATCAATGGGAAAGTAAAGTTATTATATACTCTAAGTATCATAATAATTAATAAAGTAACCATTGGTGTTTTTAATAATGGAAATACGATTGTTCGCAAAATAGTAAATGGTGATGCTCCATCAATTCTCGCTGCTTCCTCTAATGAAACAGGTACTGTTCGTACAAATCCTGTAAAGAAAAAGACACCGTAAGCTGCATCTGATCCAATATAAACCAACATCAATCCTAACAAAGTACCTCCCAAGCCTAACGTTTGAATCCACATAACCAAAGGAACCATAACTACCTGTTGTGGTAATGCTAAGCCTAGCCAAAAGAAAATGCCAATCCAAGCAAACATTTTTTGCATTTTAGGTGCCCTTGCAATTGCATAAGCAGTGGCTGCGCAGAGTAAAGTAGAGCCAACTGCTGCTCCAGCTGTAAGAATTACAGAATTTTTTAATGCCACTAAATAATTCATCTGTTTGAATGCTGTTACATAATTTTGAAATTCAAAATTCAAAGTAATTCCCAAAGGATTAACCAAGAAATCTACATCGTTTTTTAATGAAACCATAACCATCATTAATACTGGATAAAATACAACAACCGCCACAAACGAAATAAGGAGAATTTGAATTATTTTTATTTTCTTATTTTCTATCATTAGCTCATTGCCTCCTCACGTTTATGTAAATATGTAATTAACAATCTTCCTGAAATAATGATCATCACCATCATAATTACTGACAATGCTGATGCATACCCATGTAAATTGGAGCTCATCTTACTCATAACATAAGTACCCATTGTTTCAGTTGCTCCATTTGGTCCACCACCAGTCATCGCGTAAACCAGGTCGAAAATTTTCAAGCTACCTGTAAATGCTAAACTGACATTAATCGTAACTGCTGGAGCCATTAACGGAAACGTAATATGTCTAAACAATTGCCATCCGCTACTACCGTCAATAGCTGCCGCTTCTTTAATATCTGTTGAAATATCTTGTAAACTAGCCAAATAAATAGTTGCTGTATATCCCAACCAAATCCATGTATGGGCTACAATGACACACATCAGAGCATAATTTGGATTTGCTAACCATACAATATCTGTTGGAAAAATCTTATCTAATAAACCATCTGGTGTATAAATAAACTGCCAAACATAGGCAACAACAACTGGTGCTAACATACATGGTGCAAAAATCAATGTGCGGACAATCCCGCGACCTTTAAACTTCAAATTCAATCCCAGGGCTATTGCTATGGAAAGAATATTTTGAATCACCGTTACACCGATGGCCAACCATATTGTATTTTTAATTGATGCAATAAATTTGCTGTCTTGTATTGCCACTTTATAATTTTTTAGTCCTACAAAGTCCGCCTGTAATTGTAAACCATTAAAATTGGTAAAACTATAAAACATACTTTGTACAACTGGTGTTACAAAAAAAACAATATAAATAATTGCCAATGGTGCAATTAACAGTAAATAATAATAAAAATTAGCATACGTTAATTCTTTTTTCTTTTTACGCTTCATCTTCTTTCTCCCTTTTTTTATTTTCTCTGTCTTCATTTCTTAATACCATTATATCTTTTACCAGAGATATGAAAACTCTACTTTTTTGACAAAGTGGTGGATTATTTTTGTTTTTATAAAATTGTATAATTTTCATACCCAAATATCCTAAATTCTTCTCCCATATGATTTCTTCTTGTTTTTTGCTCAACATATTGTACAATAAAATAGTGAACAACTTAGTTGCTCAACAAATATTACCTAAAGGATAAGGAAAATCGTTATGCAAAATTATCATGTTCCATATAATGAAATCGACTCTATTTCTTCCATCGTTTTACAAAACAATTTACAATTACATGCTTGTGGTTATGAGGAAAGTAATCCAAATTCTATTTGTGACTTTCGTATTATCGATGATTATGAATTAATCTATACAATAGAAGGTACTACCCTGATTACGGTCAATGACCATGTCTATGAATTACATGCAGGCGATATTTTTTTTATCCAACCTTTTACTCTCCATAAAATCGGTACGCCTTCTCACGATATCCATACAAATTATTGGGTACATTTTGACTTGCAATCTTCTACATTTAGCCAGCCATTTGTCCGTATGATTCTACAATCTTGGAATGATTCACTCTATCATTTAGGCGTTCACTTTCCGTTAATTTCTCTCTACCGCTCTTTAAATGATGAATTATCATCTAAGCTACCTGGATCCTATATTGTGCAAAATGCACTTTTTTCACAAATTTTTATTTATATTTTGAGAATTACAAAGGTCACTTTATCTGATGATTTAGCTCATAAGTATTCTCCCATTGCGACACAATTACTTCGAATTTGTTATGATGAATACACTTCCTTACATACAGCAAGTGATTTAGCAAAAAAAGCACACATTTCTTTATCTTACTGTAACCAACTTTTCGAAAAGGAACTACATTCTTCTCCAGCAAGATTTTTGCTGAATTTGCGTTTAAAAGAAGCTGCTCGTTTATTAAGAACAACAAATTCTTCTATCAGCTCTATTGCAGAAGATTTATCTTTTAAAACTCCATACCACTTTTCCACCATCTTCAAAAAACATTACGGATTATCTCCAAAATATTATAGAGAAATCAACTTTAACTGTTAATTAGGCACAAAATAAAAAGTAGATTCAACTTAAAATCAGTCGAATCCACTTTTTATTTCTATCTTATTTTTTATAATCAGCATATTCTAGGGCTACTTCAGCGTATTCTTTTACATTTTCTAAAGGAGTCCCATACTCTAAAAAATCACAGTTTTGCATAATGAAAGAATGTAATCTTTTTCCTTCTTCCATAGCCTCTATTGTGGCTTCTCGAACCATCTCAACTGTTCCGTTTTGTAATACATCTACTTGATTCACTCCTGTTGTCACAGAAAACACATCTCCCACTTCTTTTTGTAAAAAGCCAAAATCTCGATCTCCCATAGGTGCTGGCGACCATGGTTCAATATTCTTTGCCCCAAGCTTTTTATACGATTCCATCAATTCCGCTGCCTGACCACAATTGTGAAAAATAACAGGTATTCCATCTTTTTGACAAAATTCAATATATCCCTTTTCATAGGGTAAAATATATTCCTGAAAACATCTATTCCCAACAAATCCACCTGCTGCATTGCCTCGTACACATAATGCATCTATTCCACTATCTAGTACTGCTTGTGTAAAATCATACACTCTTTTTTTTGAAAATCCCATTAACAATTCGTATAAATCTGGATCTGTTAAAAATAACGAATATAATTCACTTTGATCATATATTCCAGCCAATGAATTAAACATACCACCATTACACCATGCAGAAACAATCCCATCTTCACCAAGATACTCTTTAATAATTTTTACTTGTCGCTTCATTTCTGCTTTTGTCTCATCAGAATACATAGGTTCATATTTCATAGCAATTCTAATATCTTCCTCTTCCTTTAACGGAGATTCTGTACAGCTATACATAAAAATTCCTGGTCGATTTTCATTGATTGAAAATGTTTGCGTCAACACACCTTCTGGTGTTGTGATTTCATAGTGATAATTAGTTGTCGTACCATCCACTACTTCTTCCTTCTTTATTTTCCACTCTTTTGTTTCCCTCTCTACATTCAACAAATCAAAATGTGCAAATACCGGATTATTAGGTATAAAAAATAACATTCGCACATGCACATCTAACCCCAAACTCCTTTGATAGTCAATGACCTTTTTTTGTAATAGTTCAAAATTCCACGGATCTATATTTTCATCTAATTGTCGTACAAAATGTCCTTGTGACTGTATAAACAATGTAACTGGTACCCTATCTGCTTTTTTTCCATTTAATGCTGATAATAATCGTTCTCTACTTGTCATATTAATCTCCATCTCTTTCTCTACATCTGGTAACTTGATCTCTGCCTTTTCTATTTTGTTTCAACACCATTTACTCTATTCTTTCCCAGTTTTTTGGTGCTTCTCCAAAATATGGTACATCTAAAAGAATACCACCTTTCATAGCTGATTCATGTGCAATCAAACCAGGAACACAAAATCTAGCACCTGCCCAAGCATCATTAGGTGGTAGCTTCTTAGTGTTAACAGCTTTACAAAAATCATCTGTTAAGAATTGGTGTGATCCTTCATGTCCATTGGGTACCGCGTGGAATGTTTCTGGTAAGCGTTGAATTGGATGAATAGGTGCTGTTCCTGAATAAAAATCTTTTTTCAATACTTCGTCCCGAATTAAATTATCCTCTTCTTCTCTTAAATTACCTTGTATGCATGTTACTTCTTCCGAAATATCTTCAGTCTTTTGATCCCTCTTCGTATAATAACTTCTTACACCTGATGCATAAGAAGCATTTGTTCCCATAAAGGACATGCTCACTTCTCCTCCACCATCATGAGGCACCACACGCCTAAATTCATTAATTCTGCAACATCCACCATCAGAAGTTTGCATCAATGCAGTTTCATTACTAAAGGGATTTCCAAAATCATTTAACTCTTCACCAAAAATCCCATCCTCATGATGATCTTCAAACCCCATACACGATACCTTAGTAACATGAGCTTCCGTTACTGAAAGCACCATGGAAACAGAATGTGTCGGATAAAACATTGGTGGAAAACCTGCAATTCTCTTCCAATTTGGTCCGCCAGAATGCTTATATGGTTCGTAAAAATGACTCATATCATGGACATATTGTGCATCCGCAAATGTAAATTCACCAAACTCGCCTTTTTTATATCTTTCTCTACAAAATATAGTATTTGGATAGTAATAACTTGTCTCATTTGTCATATAAATCAAACCTGTTTCTTCAACCAATCGAATAATTTCTTTCACATCTTCCACATCTGTTGCCATTGGAACAGCGCAGCATACATGTTTTCCTGCTTTTAATGCCTGAATTGCCATCGGTCCATGCAATTGTCTTTGGGTAAAAATACAAACAGCATCTATATCCGTTTCTAACACTTCATCCAACCCGCCATAAATTTTTGTAATGCCATACTTTTCTCCTGCTGTAATTGCTCTATCCTTTACGCTGTCTGCTAATACCACCTCTTCTACTAATGGATGATTTTTATAAATATCAATAAACCTACATCCAAACTGTCCACATCCTACAATCCCAATTTTTAACCCCATCAACTGTACCCTATAAATAAAAAATAAGTTATTCTTGATTTTTATCTATATTTTTCCTCTCTTTTATGTTGTAAACTCTCTGTTTTTATCCTAATGGATTTATTGAGAGCTTTTATTTATTTTAGCCAGAAATACAGTTTATAACAATGTGATACTCTATACAGTTTTTATAAAATCCTATACAAATAGAGATAAGACTATTTACGGTATTGTTTTGGTGATTGTCCATATACTTTTTTAAAAAAATTACTAAAATAATAATATGTAGAAAATCCTAATTCTTCCGCTATATCATTTAATGATTTATCTGTTGTCTCTATTAATAATTTTGCTTTTTTTGCACGTAAAAGTTTCATGTATGCATTCGGCGATATATGTATAATATTTGCAAATATTTTATATAGATAAGGTTCTGATATATGTAGATTCTTCGCTACTTCTCCTACTGTAATAAATCGATTCATATTTTCATTAATATACTCACTGGCTTGTGCCATTATTCGATATTCTCTTTTACTTATATTAGTAAATTTTTCTTCCTTTCCTATTTTTATTCGTAATAAATATGTGATTATATTTTGAAAAATATTTTGTTGCATGGTACGATACCCTGGCAACATTTCTTTTCGCTCCTTTTCTATTTGCCCAAAAAATCTAATGAGTTCTACTTTTTCACCAATTCCTTCACAATAACCCCCTCTATTACCCATGATCGATTGCTGTAATTGATCCGACAAATAAAATGGTTCTATATCAAAATGAATCCAATAATTATCATGAGGATTTTGGTGCGTAGTATGAATATCATGCTTACAAAAAGGTGGAATCAAAAATAAATCCCCTGCTTTTCCATGATAAATTTCACCTTCTATTTCAATCTCATTTTCACCTGCAATCACATAAATCAATTCGAAATCAGTATTAATACGATTATCACAATAATTATAACCCGTATCACCAAACTGATGACCAAACCCATTGATTGACAGTTTTATTCGACTTAAAAAATGATATAAAATATCTTCCTTTTCAAATATTTTCTGATTCTCTGTATGCAATATATATTTTTTCATATCAATACTTAAACCTTTCTATTCTTCCAATTTTTTATAAATTGTTCATTCCTCTTAATTCCTATAACCCTCTTTTAATTGGAAATATTTTTGTGATTATTGTAACAAATAGTTTACTACCTTTCAAACAGAACTTAGGAACTTCTATTTTTCTATGTGCACTCAAAGTTTGCTATATTTTATACTTATATTAACAATTGCACAATTACTGGAAAGAAAAATTTACAATTTCCTCTAAAACCTTGACATATTAAATTGATTTCGTATAATAATAGTACAGAACAGAAATGTTCAAAAAGCGGTGTACCCTACCATAAGTGGGAATCAAAAAAGCGGTGTACCCTACCATAAATGGGAATCAAAAAAGCGGTGTGCCCTACCATAAGTGGGAATCAAAAATGTGTAGGGCTAAGTTTCATTGCTTAGTCCTATTTTAATGAGAAAATTCAAAAAAGACATTCTATCATTTTCGTAATACTTTCCATCTTTTTTCAAACATATTAATGTCATAACCTCTACCATCTTTTCACAGTGCACAAATCGGTATGTTTTTCATATACTCTTGTATTCCATCTCAACCAAACTTTCATTATACTAAAAACATCTATAAGAAAGTGATGGTGATTATTATGAGTATACAATTTGACAAAGCTCGTTGGGAAAAGGTACAACAGACTTCTCAATCTTTTTGGGAACGTTCTCTTCCACGTCCTAATTACAAATATGTGATTACAGATGCCCATGTGCCTAATCGTCCTAAACCAAAAACTGATATCATTACGCAAGCCAATGTGCATGATTTGTCTATTCCAGCCGAGGCAATTATTGATGCTTGGGATTATCAATTAAGCTGTTGTGAATTTTTAGGAGATTCTTTCCCTTATATTAATTTTGATTTCTTTGGACCTGGTTTGGTTACTGCTCTTTGCGGTGCTAAATTAGATAATTCCAGCGGACACGTTTGGTTCTTCCCAGATAAAGAAAGAGAATTATGTGATATTCATTTCAAGTATGATCCTGAAAATGTATGGGCCAAACGTGTAAAAGATTTATATCGCGCAGGCATGGAACGTTGGCAAGGAAGTGTCCTTATGTCTACCCCAGATTTAGGTGGTAACTTTGACTCTGTTGCTGTTATGCGTGGTACTGAAAATTTATTATATGATTTATATGATGAACCAGAAGAAGTCGTAAGAACATTAAAAGAAGCTGATATCGCTTGGTTTGAAGCTTTCGATGATTTCCATAAAATACTACATCCTACTGATGGAAGTATTCAAAACCCTGGGTATTCTGATTGGAACGGTTTATATAGTAAGACGCCTTCTTATGTGATTCAATCTGATTTTTCATTTAACATCAGTACTGATATGTTTGCAGAATTTACTTTGCCTCAATTAGAATTATTTATCAATAAATTAGACCATACTATTTATCATTTAGATGGATATAATGAAGTAAAACATCTTCCACTTTTACTTGCTAATGAAAAGCTAGCTGCTATTCAATGGGTATATGGTGATGGACAACCAACCGCACCTCATTGGATTGATTTATACAAACAAATTGAAGCTGCCAACAAGGGAAGTCATATTATCGGAACTCCTGCTGAATTTGAATTTGTAGAACGAGAAGTGAAGAAAAATCTTTATTATAATTATACAAGTGATTATGCATACTTCAAAGAAAATAAGAGTGTGATTGAGAAATATTTGAGATAGTGACACGAAAAATAGACATCAAAAAACGATGTCTATTTTTT